>CAMPHP010000627.1 GCA_946885925.1 uncultured Litorilinea sp. | reverse complement strand
TCCACTTGATCCCGTTTCAGACCTTCGCACACAGATAAGAGCATGAGCCAAACCAACTCACGGTAAATTCCACCCATATAAATCCCACAGATAACCACGGCCAACAGCAGGAGGAAACGCTAGATGAATCCGAACGACCGAAACCATAAGTGGGTGTATCTCTTGACCGAGGGCAACGGCGCGATGAAGGCGTTGCTTGGCGGCAAAGGGGCGGGCGTCTCCGACATGATCCAGGCAGGCTTACCTGTGCCACCTGGATTCACCATCACCACCGAGGCCTGTAACGCCTATTACCAGAACGAACGCCAATTCCCAGAAGGTATGTGGACGCAGACCACCCTTGCCCTACGCACTGTGGAGGAGCAGACCGGCAAACGCTTTGGCTCATCTGACAATCCCCTACTCATCTCCGTGCGTTCTGGCGCGGCGATTTCCATGCCTGGCATGATGGATACGGTCTTAAACCTGGGGCTGACCGACGCCACGGCAGAAGGGCTTGCTGCATTGACGGGTGAACGGCGTTTTGCGCTGGATGCCTACCGTCGCTTTGTTGCCATGTTTGGGCATATCGTTCATGGGGGTGGACAGCGCCAAGTTTGAGCGCGTGCTGGATCGCACCAAGAGCCATACGCAAGGAGGCCGCGACACAGACCTCTCCGAAGAGCAGTTGGAAGAGATCATCGTCGCCTACAAGCGCATTATTTTTGCCGACCACCACGGTCATTCCTTTCCCCAAGACCCCTATGAGCAACTGCGTATGGCAATTAGCGCAGTCTTTGATTCGTGGATGGGGCGGCGCGCGGTGGATTACCGGCGCGTCTATCGCATTCCGGATGACCTGGGCACGGCAGTCAGTGTGCAGGCGATGGTCTTTGGCAACTTGAATTGGGAAAGCGGCACAGGGGTTGCTTTTACGCGCAACCCCTCAACCGGAGAGCCACTTCTCTATGGCGAATACCTGCTCAATGCCCAAGGTGAGGATGTGGTCGCCGGGACGCGCACACCCAAATCAATCCAGCAGCTTGGCGAAGAATTGCCCCAAGTCGCCGCCCAACTGCAAACCATCACGCACAGTTTAGAGCAGCATTATCGGGATATGCAGGACATCGAGTTTACCATCGAGCGTGGCAAGCTCTGGTTGCTACAGACGCGCGCTGGCAAACGAACGGGTGCTGCTGCTGTGCGTATTGCAGTGGACATGGTGGAGGAAGGATTGATCGACCGCGAAACTGCAATTTTGCGCGTGGAGCCGGATCAGATCGACCAACTGCTGCACCCGATGGTTGCGCCCGATGTGGATGCGGTTGTGCTCACCACAGGTCTACCCGCCAGCCCTGGTGCCGCGGCGGGGATTGTGGTGTTGGAGCCGGACGAGGCAGAACAGCTTGCCCAAGACCCCAACGGGCAACCCTTTGTCTTGGTGCGCCATGAGACCAGCCCCGAAGATTTTCACGGCATGACTGGCGCACAGGCGGTTTTGACCGTGCGCGGTGGAATGACCAGCCATGCGGCTGTTGTCGCGCGTGGCATGGGCAAACCGTGTATTGTGGGCGCGGGGGAGATCGAGCTTGACCAGTATCAAGATTGCCTGCGCGTGGGGAATCAGGTGATTCGCAAGGGGGACTGGATCACCGTGGATGGCTCTACGGGCAAAGTCTATGCTGGCAAGATAGCCACCACTGAGCCGCAATTTAACGACGATTTTCTGCAACTGCTCACTTGGGCGGATGAGCGGCGGCAGTTGCGTGTGCGGGCGAATGCGGATACGGGGAGCGATGCACAAATGGCGCGCACGTTTGGAGCTGAGGGGATCGGGCTTTGCCGCACGGAGCATATGTTCTTTGGCGAGGAGCGGCTGGAGGGGATGCGCCAGATGATTTTGGCGGACAACTGGGCCGAGCGCGTGCAGGCGTTGGAGAAGCTGCTGCCCTTGCAACAGCAGGACTTTATGGCGATCTTCCGTGCGATGGATGGCTTGCCCGTAACCATTCGCCTGCTCGACCCGCCGCTGCATGAGTTTTTGCCCAGCCGCGATGATCTCATGGCTGAGATTACCGAGCTGCGCTTTACTCTCTTGCAACATGCCAAGAGCATGAACCATGTGGCGCAACTGATTACCGAGATCTCACAGAAAGAGACGCTTTTGCGCCAGGTAGATCGGCTGCGCGAGGTCAATCCCATGTTGGGTCACCGCGGTTGTCGCCTGGGGCTGGTCTATCCGGAAGTGACAGAGATGCAAGTGCGGGCAATCTTCGAGGCTGCCTGTACCGTGCAAGCTGAGGGCAAAAAGGTGCTGCCAGAGATTATGGTTCCTTTGGTGGCAACCGAGGTAGAACTGTGTAACCAGAGTGAGATCATCCACCGCATCGCGCGTGAGGTCACGGGCGCGCATGGGATGACGCTCGAATACTCGGTCGGCACAATGATTGAATTGCCGCGCGCTGCGCTGGTGGCGAATCGCATTGCCGAACATGCGAATTTCTTTAGCTTTGGCACGAATGATTTGACGCAGACCACGCTAGGCATGAGCCGGGATGACAGCGCCCACTTCCTCCCCAGCTACATTGTGCACAAGGTGATGCCCGAAGATCCCTTCCAGGTGATTGATACCGAGGGGGTTGGTCAACTGATTACGATGGGGATTGAACGAGGCCGCTCGACCAATCCCCAACTCAAGGTAGGCATCTGCGGCGAACATGGCGGGAACGCTTTAAGTATTGAGTTCTTCAACCAATCCGGCGTAGACTATGTGAGTTGTTCTCCCTTCCGCGTGCCCGTTGCCCGGCTGGCCGCGGCCCAGGCGGCGATTCGCTGCTCGAAGGGGTAGAGGGGGTCTCACGTCAAAACCGAAAAGTTTTCGGTTTTGACCTCATCCGTCCTGGTAGGGGCCATCCCCCGGGGTTGCCTGTCCCTACGGACTTGCACTGAAAGGGGAGGCTCGTATGTCAGACTCGGATATGACTATTGCAGTAACTTCTGCGCCGGAGTCATCTGTTTCCCCGTTGGTGGCATGGATCAAGCGCCATCCGCTGATCGCCTACTTTGTTCTGGCGTTTGCGGGCACTTGGTTGGTCATGTCGCCTCTGGTGTTGGGTCAGGATGGTAGCGGTCTGCTCCCCTATCATCTGCCCGATTGGCTCTATTTGGTGATTTACGTCTTCAGCGCCTATACCGGGCCTGCGCTTGCCGCCTTTTTGGTGATTGCGGCTGAACGTGGCAGACCGGGTGTGCGTGCCTGGCTGCGCCGCTTTGTCCTCTGGCGGGTGGGCATTCAGTGGTATTTGGTTGCGATCTTTGGTATTTTCGTCACTTGGCTTGTGGCGTTGAGTGTGGTCTACCAGCGTTCGCCGCTAGAGCCGTTGATGCAGCCGGAGGTGTGGTCGCTCTTCGCTACCTTCCTGCTGGTGGGGATTGTCGTGCCCGGTTATGGTGAGGAGCCAGGGTGGCGTGGCTATGCGCTACCCAAGTTGCAAGAGCGTTACGGGCCAATGGCAGGATCATTGGTGT
>CAMPHP010000626.1 GCA_946885925.1 uncultured Litorilinea sp. | reverse complement strand
GCAGAGAACAGGGAGAGACTATGACTGAATTGCTTTACTATCAAGATGCCTACTGCCAGAATTTTGATGCCACCGTTACTGCGGTGGAGACGAACCAAGGCAAGACTCGCATTGCCCTCGACCGCACTGCCTTCTATCCGGGCGGAGGCGGCCAACCGAATGATCAACGCCAAGTGACGATTGCGGGTCAGATCTAGTCCGTCGTGAAAGTCACCAAAGACGGCGGGCAGCTTTGGCACATCTTGGGCCAGGCAGTACCCGCGCTTACGGCGGGCACTGCCGTACAGGGTCAGTTGGATTGGGAACGGCGCTATGCACTCATGCGTACCCACACCGCCATGCACATTCTCTGTGGTGTCGTCTGGCGCGATTATGGTGCTAGTGTTACAGGGGGCAACATGGAGCCTGGCAGCGGGCGTATGGACTTTGAATTTGAGTCCCTGACGCGCGACATGATCAGCGAAATCGAAGCCAAGTGCAATGCAGAGATTGCCGCAGCACGCCCGGTACGCGATCAAATCCTGCCCCGCGAAGAGGCATTTCAGATTCCTGACCTGATTCGCACCAAGATCAACCTGCTCCCAGAAGGCATCGCAGAAGTACGCACTATCGAGTTGGTGGGGTTGGATTTACAGGCTGATGGCGGCACGCACGTACACAACACACAAGAGGTAGGTATGATTAAGGTCGTGGATTACAAGAGCAAGGGCGCAATTAACAAACGGGTATATATCGAGTTAGGGTGAGATTCGCTGAATAATTATTCCCACGAGGTAGGGGGTAGCAGATGGAACAAGTAAAGAGCTATTTTAAGGATGTGAAACCATCGGTAAATTATCCAGAGATGGAGGAGAAGATCCTGCAACTCTGGCGAGACCTGAATGTCTTTCATCGCAGCATGGAGGAACGGGAAGGCGGGCCCGAATACGTTTTCTATGAAGGCCCCCCTACCGCCAATGGTCGTCCTGGCATTCATCACGTCTTGGCGCGTTCGTTCAAAGATATCTTTCCGCGCTACAAGACCATGCAAGGCTATTATGTGCCGCGGCGCGGCGGCTGGGATACCCACGGGTTGCCTGTGGAGATCGAAGTCGAGAAGCGGCTGGGCATCACGGGCAAGCAACAGATCGAAGCCTTTGGTGTCGAAGAATTCAATCGTCTTTGCCGCGCCTCGGCCCAAGAATATATCAGCGAGTGGGAGCAGCTCACCGAACGCATGGCTTTTTGGGTTGATCTCGAAACAGCCTACGTCACCTTTCACAATGACTACATCGAATCGCTCTGGTGGATCCTCCAGCAATTCTGGAACAAGAATCTGCTCTACGAGGGCTATAAGGTTGTGCCCTACTGCCCTCGCTGTGGCACGCCCTTGAGCAGCCACGAGTTGTCACTGGGCTATAAGGAAGGCACTGTTGACCCCAGCGCCTATGTCAAGTTCCCTGTGAAAGATCAGCCGGGAACCTATCTGCTCGCCTGGACTACCACACCGTGGACGCTGCCTGGCAACGTGGCGCTGGCAGTCGGCCCGGATCTAGACTATGTACAGGTACGCGACAAGAGTGGCGATCTCTTGTATGTGGCAGAAGCTTTGGCCGAAACAGTCTTAACGCCTGGGTACGAGGTCGTAGCGCGTATGAAAGGGCGTGATCTGGTGGGCATCCACTACACGCCGCTCTACAACTTCTACCCGGTATCAGGTGACTATGCCTATGTAGTTGCCGCCGATTTCGTCAGTACCGAGGATGGCACTGGCATCGTCCACATCGCACCTGCCTTTGGTGCTGACGATATGGAAGTGGGCCGCCGCAATAATCTTCCCTTGATCATGACGGTGGACATGGCAGGCAGATTCAAGCCCGAAGTAACGCCTTGGGCCGGGGTCTTTGTCAAGGAAGCCGACCCTGAAATTGAGCAGGATTTGGCAATCCGCGGGCTGCTCTACAAGGCAGGAACCTACGAACATACCTATCCCTTCTGTTGGCGCTGTGACTCGCCACTGCTCTACCTTGCCAAGGAAACCTGGTACGTTCGCACCAGCGAGTACAAGGATCGGATGGTTGCACTCAACCAGGAGATCCACTGGTATCCTGAACACATCCGCGAGGGGCGCTTTGGTAATTGGCTAGAGAACAATGTCGATTGGGCATTAGGCCGCGATCGCTATTGGGGAACACCCATCCCCATCTGGAAGAGTGACAAGCCTGGTTCTACCTACATGGAATGTGTGGGGAGCATTGTCGAACTCGAAGAGAAGGTCGGGCGCAAATTGAAAAATTTAGACCTGCACCGTCCCTATGTGGATCAGCTTACCTGGCCTGCACCCGATGGCGGCACAATGCGCCGCGTCAATGAAGTAGTAGATGTGTGGTTCGACAGTGGCTCCATGCCAGTAGCGCAATGGCATTATCCCTTTGAGAATCAAGATGAATGGGAACGCCAGAAACAGGCTGATTACATCTGCGAAGCCATCGACCAAACGCGTGGTTGGTTCTATACGCTGCACGCAGTCAGCACGCTGCTCTTTGATCGGGTGGCCTTTAAGAATGTGATCTGTCTCGGTCACATCTTGGCCGAAGATGGCAGCAAGATGAGCAAGTCCAAGGGCAATGTGGTCAACCCGTGGGATGTCTTTAATGTCCACGGTGCCGATGCCACGCGCTGGAATATGTATACTGCCGGGCCTCCAGGCAACAGCCGTCGCTTTAGCATCAACTTGGTGGGCGAGACCGTTCGTAAGTTCATGAATACGCTGTGGAACACCTACAGCTTCTTTGTGACCTATGCCAACCTGGCAGATTGGACACCAAGACTCGACTTCGCCACACGTCCAACGTCTACCAACCTGCTCGACCGCTGGGTCTTGTCTGAGTTGTATATGTTGGTGCGCGAGGCGACAAACGCGATGGACAACTATGATGTCCCTGGCTTGACGCGTCCGCTGGGCACATTCGTTGAAAATCTGAGTAACTGGTATGTACGCCTGAGCCGCCGGCGTTTTTGGGATGGCGATCCCGAGGCGCTAGCAACATTACATGAGGTCTTGGTGACGGTAAGCCAGTTGCTTGCGCCCGCCACGCCCTTTATCAGCGAGGAGATCTATCAGAACTTGGTGGTGAATATCAGTGCAACTGCGCCCAACAGCGTCCATCTCAGCTATTGGCCCAAGGTCAACGCGGCACATATTGATGAGCAGTTGAATTTGGACATGGAACTGGTGCAGAGAGTGACGAGTTTGGGCCACGCTGCCCGCCAGTTAGCCAATCTCAAAGTACGCCAGCCATTGGCACAAGTGGTGGTACGCACCCGCACCGCCGAAGAACGCGCAGGACTGCTGCGACTTCAACAACTTGTGCTAGACGAGTTGAATGTCAAGTCGCTATCCTTTACCGATGAGGCAGGCGATCTGGTGGATGTCTCGGTCTTTCCCTATCCCAAGCAGTTGGGTCAGAAGTATGGTAAGGGTTATCCCAAGATCCGCCAGGCCATAAGCCAAATGGATCAATTTGCCCT
>CAMPHP010000625.1 GCA_946885925.1 uncultured Litorilinea sp. | reverse complement strand
GTGAGGTGTCGCATATCCATTACAGTAACGTTGAAGGACGCATGCACGATTTCGCTGTGCCCATTCTTGGCGGCGAACTGGGCATGGTGCGGCTGGGATTGGCAGAAACACGCATTTTGGACATTATTGCCAACGTAACCGAACGCATGTTATTCACCTCTTTGGCAGTGGCGGGCGCGGGTATCTTGGCTGCCATGCTATTGACTTGGCTGCTAACCCGCCCTATTCTCGACCTCGTGACCACCACGGAACGACTGCGCCAGGGAGATTTGAGCGTGCGCGCGCCTCACTGGAACGACGATGAAATTGGTGCGCTCTCGGATGCCTTTAACCAGATGGTGAGTGAGTTAGAGGTCAGCCAGCACATGATCATTGAAAAAGAGAAGGCGCGCACCCATCTACTTTCGCGACTGATTAGCGCGCAAGAGGAAGAACGCAAGCGCATTGCGCGTGAACTGCATGATGGTGTGGGGCAGGCGTTGACCTCGATCCTGGTTCACATTAAAGTTTTGGCCCAACACCAAGACGCTGCTACCCAAACGCGTATGGAGGAACTACGCCAGTTGGTGGATGAGACGCTGGCAGCTGTGCGCCTTCTCAGCCGCCAATTACGTCCTAGCTCGCTCGATGATTTGGGGCTGGCTGCGGCGTTGGAGCGTTATGTGACCGAATTCAGCATGCGTTATCCCCACCTGGATGTTGATCTTCACTGTACCCTTCCCCAGCGTTTGCCTGCCAATATCGCAATCTCGCTCTATCGTGTGATTCAAGAAGCTATGACGAATACAGCGCGCCACAGCAACGCCACCAGCCTTAGTGTGGTCGTTACCCAGCGCGAAGGGCACGTACATGCCATCATCGAAGATAATGGCAGTGGCTTTGATGTGGAAAGCGCCCGCCGCGCGGGGAGCAGTGTGGGCTTGCATAGCATGAGTGAACGCAGCGAGTTGCTAAACGGCACGCTAGAGATTGAAAGCAGCACGGATGGAACGACTGTTTATGTCGACATTCCTGTGCCAAATGAGGAAACTCTGCTCCAAACACAGCAGACGGAAAGCACATAACTCCCCATGACTCCATTGATTCGAATTTTGGTCACAGATGATCACTCTATTTTGCGCGCAGGGTTAACTGCCTTGCTCAATGCCGAACCTGACCTCACCGTAGTAGGAGAAGCGTCAGACGGGGCTGAGTGTCTGCGTGTGGCCCAAGCAGTACAGCCCGATGTGATCCTGCTCGACATCAACATGCCAGGGATGAATGGGCTAGAGGCGCTGCCTATGTTGCGCCAAGTGGCTCCCCAAAGCCGCGTGCTTGTCCTTACTATGCATGACGATACCACCTATCTGCGCCAAGTCTTGAGCGCCGGAGGGGCAGGCTATGTGCTCAAACAAGCGGCGGACAAAGAGCTACTCTCGGCCATTCGCACAGTCTATAATGGCGGCACATTCCTGCATCCGGCCCATGCCCAATCGCTGCTCACCGATCCCAGCCAGGTTGTTTCCTCCACCGATGCAGACAAGCGGCTGACCCAACTCAGCGAGCGCGAACAAGAGACGCTCAAACTGATTGCGTTGGGTTATTCCAACAAGGAAATTGCCGAGCAATTGTATCTCAGCGTCAAGACCGTGGAAACCTATAAAGCGCGTATCATGGAAAAGCTCGAAGTGACCACCCGTGCCGCCCTGGTACGCTTTGCCCTTCAGCATAAATTACTAGAGGACGAGTAGGTGGGCAGAAAGGGAGCAGAAAGAGATAGGATGGTAGCTACTACCTCTTCAACCAGAACTACCGCCAGCCCAACCCAAAGTACCACCAGCGTCTTGATTATCGGCGCAGGCCCGACAGGTCTGATGATGGCGGCACAACTTGCCCTGCGCGGGGTAATGTTTCGCATTTTGGATAAAAATGCAGACCACACCACCCAATCGCGGGCGCTAGTCGTCCAGGCGCGCTCGCTTGAGATATTTGACCAAATGGGGATTGCACAAGAGGCAGTGAGTCTGGGTGAGAAAGCCACAGGAGTCAATGTCATTGTCAGGGGCAAACAAGTCATGCACATGGCTCTGAGAGATGCCGGCAAAGGACTCACGGCCTATCCTTATCTTATCATTATAGAGCAATCCAAGACCGAGAAAATACTCAATGACTTTCTTGCTTGTCACGGTCATGACGTAGAGTGGAATACAGAACTGGTCGATTTTACCCAGGCGGCTGATTCTGTCACAGCAACCATACGACATGCCGATGGACAAGAAGAAACTGTACAAGCAGAGTGGCTGGTAGGGGCCGACGGGGGCCGTAGTCTCGTCCGTCGCACGCTGAACATTCCGTTTGCAGGGAAAACCTACCAAGAGTCATTATTTGTACTGGATTGCGAAGCCAGCTTAGCTCTTCCCCGCGACGAAATGACAATCGCCTTTTCTGAGAAAGCATTTACGGGCTTTTTCCCCATGACCAACGGACGCTGCCGTGTGATCGGTACTGTTCCAGAGGGACTCGACGGCAGAGACACGATCACCTTTGATGACGTGGCTCGAGATTTCGATCAACGCCTGCACATGGACATACGGCTTTACAACCCCGCTTGGATCTCGCTCTACCACTCCCATCATCGGGTGGTGGCGACATTTCGCAAAGGACGCTGTTTTGTCGCAGGAGATGCGGCGCATATCCACAGCCCGGTTGGCGCACAAGGTATGAACACAGGATTACAGGATGCCTATAATCTAGCCTGGAAACTGGCTCTGGTTATACAAGGGAAAGCTCATGAGGAGCTACTTGAAACCTATCACGAGGAGCGGATCGCCATTGCTCAGAACTTAGTACGAACCACGGATAGAGCTTTTAACTATGTGAATACTCAACATCCGCTGGTCAAAAGATTTCGCCTGTATGTGATGCCTATTGCCATGCGAGCGATCCTGCCTCTGGTACAAAGGATCAGCAGTTTTCGAGAAGTAGCGTTTAAGACGGTTTCAGAGATAGGCATTCATTACCGGGAGAGTCGTCTCTCTCAACAAGATCCCCGTAGTCACTTTCCACGTCGCGCCCCAAAACCAGGTGACCGCGTACCCTATTTGCCAGCGACAGAGACATCTCAGGGTACACGCAACCTCGTACAAGGTACAAAGTTTCACCTGGTGCTCTTTGTAGGGCTAGAAGCCGATGCCAAAACAGAGCAGGAAGTTCATCAGATTCAACAAGCCCGCCCTGATTTGCTAGTGTGTGACGAAGTGTTGCTCAACGCTGAAACATTGGTGCTCTATCGGAGCTTCGGCATAAAGAAGCAAGGTTACTATGTCATTCGTCCAGATGGTTATATTGCTTATAGAAGCTCGTCACTGGATCTCCAAGGTTTGGACGAATATCTACGACATACCATCGAACAAAGAAAGTAAAGCGGCGTCTGGTGACGCCGCTTTACTTTCTTTGTTCAGCTTGCTCAATTCGAAAGGATACAGCTAGCTTCTCTAGGCTCGGCTGGGGGCTGGCACCAAGGGTACGGCA
>CAMPHP010000624.1 GCA_946885925.1 uncultured Litorilinea sp. | reverse complement strand
ATCGGCAGATTGTGGATTACGAATGACCACCATCGTGCATTTGAGGATGCCATGTTAAACTGGAAGTTGGTGAGCACGAGTGAGCAGCGAACTCTCTTAGAAAGCACAAAGCGTCTAACAATTCCATACGATAGCGCCCAGGTTGTTGACCAAGTAAGATGGGAAGTCTTGCGCGGTATGCAGGGAGCTTTCCAAGTCCAAATGTGCGTGGAAGACAAGCAGGGTGAGTTGCTCTCGAAAAACACCTTCGACTTCAACATCTAAACTATCTGATCCTGCACTAGTTGAGGAGACCGAGAACGATGGAGCGCAATAATGCGCAACCGTGGCTGACATCTCATTGGGCCGCCAGCCAGCACAACTTTGATCCCGCCATTTCCGTTCCAGCGCGCAAGGTCGCGCTCCATGATCTGACGATTCGTGATGGCGAGGAATGTGCCGATCTAGCATTTACGACTGCCGACAAAATCCGCATTGCCGAAGCCCTAGCACGCTTGAATATTAAACGGACCGAGGTCTTTCTCACCGTTCCAGGCTGGTCGGAAGTCGTGCGCGCACTACTCAGCCGCAACCTAGGCATGGACCTGTGGGTGACTTGGCAGCCTGGACGAGTGGAACGCGCCCTGGAGCTAGGCGTCAAGCATGTCATGGTATGGTATCGCATTGGCGAAGTCTATCAGCAGCATGTCTCCAAACGCAGCCGCAATGAGTTGATGGACCAAATGTTGGCATCGGTCGAGGCAGCGCGTGCAGCCGGTACAACAATCAATCTATTTCTGCCGGAATCGACCAGAGCCAGCCTGGAACATATCACGGCGGCTGCCCAAGCCGCCGAACGAGCGGGGGCTAATGCAGTCACCGTGGTCGATAGTCAAGGAGTGGCACGGCCTGGGGCAATGACTTATCTGGTGCGCCATCTAAAACAAGTAACCAATCTAGAGGTCGAGGTCCATTGCCACAATGACTTTGGTCTTGCCGTGGCAAACGTGCTAGGCGGCTATGAGGGTGGAGCCGACGTGCTGCAAGTCTCGGTCAACGGCATTGGCTATCGCGCCGGGAATGCAGCCATGGAAGCGGTGATCATGGCCCTGGAGGTCTTATATGGTGTAGACACCGGGCTGCGCCTGGACCTATTGCCGGAGCTTTGCCGTTTGGTCGAGGAGATCAGCGGCCTGCCCAATGGCTACTTCAAACCCATTGTGGGAGAGGGCGCATTTCGCTACGAACAATGGAGCGCAACCTCGGCTTTCATCGCTGGCGGTGCGCGCCCCTATGCCTTTCCGTTCGAGCCGGAGGTGGTTGGGCGCACCCCTGAACTGGTGATTGGCAAGTGGAGTGACACGGGTGCAGTCACGCAAAAACTGGCAGAGTATGGGCTTAAGGCAACACCTGAACAGGTGGACCGCATCCTGCTCCGCAGCCAGCGCGCTGGCACTGCCCACCACCGCCCGCTACGAGATGACGAGTTTCTGAAAATCTGCGAGGAAGAGGGCGCGACCAGCAGCGAATAAACAAGGGCGTACTAAAAGTCCTACGCTGTCAGCAAGGGGGCGTTTAGGCTGGCTAAACGCCCCCTTGCTGTACCCATATGACAAGTCCCGCAGGAAGAGTTGCTTTGTTTTTTTTGTATGTGCGGGACATGGCTAGATCGAGGTGAATGATATACTGACCCTACAGAGGGCGCAATTAGAAAATCCATACTTCTAGCAAGATCACTTTGGCAACATTCACCTTGGCAACATTCATGAGGAGTAAACAATGGACGTGGAGCGCAGCCGCCAGGTATATGAAGAACTGGGGTTAAGACCTGTCATTAATTGTAGCGGCTTTCATCTGACTGTTTTAGGGGGATCCACTCTCTCGCCCACGGTGCAACGGGCGATGGAAGATGCGAACCGTTATTTTGTAGATATGAAGGAGATGTTGGAAAAGAGTGGTCAGATCATTGCGGACCTAGTCAGCGCCGAGGCTGCTCTCGTGACCTCGGGTTGTAGTGCTGCCATGCTCCTGGCGGTTGCCGCGTGCATGGCGGGCAAGGATACCGAGAAGGCGGCAAGGCTGCCCGATGCCACCGGGATGAAGAATGAGATTCTCATCCAGTACGGGCAGCGATACAAATATGACAGAACCTTGATCAATACCGGGGCCAAACTCGTTGAAGTGGGCAGTGAGTCGGGAACCACCCCGGCTGATATCGAGGCTGCTATCGGAGAGAAGACGGTAGCCATGCACTTTGTCGCATCGGGCAACCAAAATGGTGTTGTTCCGCTAGAAGAACTAGTGCGGATTGGCAAACAATACAACATCCCCGTGATTGTGGATGCTGCGGGACAGGTCTACCCTGTCGAGAAGCTACAAAAAAACCAGCTACTAGGTGCAGACTTGGTGGCCTATAGCAGCAAGTATTTTGGTGGTCCCAACTCCACTGGCTTTTTGGCAGGGCGCAAGGATCTGGTCGAGGCAGCGGTCATGCACAACTTTATCGGTTTTGAGTACGGCCCGCCGCGCACCATTGGCCGCGCCATGAAAGTTGACAGACAAGAAGTGGTCGCCGTTGTGACTGCCCTGCGCGAGTGGATGAGCATGGACCATGAAGCGCGCTTCGCCCACTACAGAAAGCGAGCAGAGAGGCTCAAGGATGCGCTAGGTGGTATTCCGCATATCAGGGCATCTCTTCACGGCGATCCAGTGACGGGTGTATGTGTCACACTGGATCAGAGCGAGATAGGCAAGACAACCGCTGAAATTGCCGAGGGATTGAAAGCTGGCAACCCAAGCATCTGGTTTCACTGGGAGCTGAGCATGTATTTACAGCGCCAAGCACCCAACAGCATGGTCTTCTCCGTCGAGACAATTCTAGATGGAGACGAACCTGTCATCGCCGAGAGATTACGCGAAGTGCTTGCAGCGTCTTGAGGCCCTGCTCGTAGCTAGTCGTCACGCTCACTGCGTGGCTGTGCATACACTCTCATCAGATTGCCGTAGCGGTGTACGGTCTGCGAGACCACCTGTTCGCGCAAGTAGTGGCGCAACTCCAATCGCCCATTCGCCAGTACCGGCGCGTCTATGACATGAACCAATGCACGGTTGGCAGCTTGGCGCAAAGGCATAGATGGTGATACCAACAGGCGCAGACGCTCGATGCGCTGCGGGCCGGATACCATTGCGCCCTCTGCCAGCCGCGCAATAAGCCCTGTCTCGTCTTCCTCAACCAGATGGAGCGCCAATTCCTTCAACCATGCCCAGCGTGCCGCCGAGGTTGTGCTGATCTCAATTGGCGCGCCACTTGTTGCCGCCGCAAGGATGACTTGCGCTGCGGCGACCTGGCTTGACGCATCATCAATGCGCAAAAGCACGCGACAAGGGCGATAGCGGAA
The DNA here is from genome assembly GCA_946885925.1 of uncultured Litorilinea sp. Next base: position 134 of record CAMPHP010000624.1, on the reverse strand, counting down.
AAGATTCAGTTCGCCAAGTACCTGGCTGGGATCATGCTCGCGGCCAAAGTGTGTCTGCCATGCCCAAGCATAGTTACCCGCGCTGGCATACAAGATAGCATGGTTTTCCTCACCCTCGATATGATGTAAACAGC
>CAMPHP010000623.1 GCA_946885925.1 uncultured Litorilinea sp. | reverse complement strand
GGTGTTCATCGGCACGATACTAATGGGCTTTGGCCTCTTTAATCTGGTCGAGGGTATTGTCGATCACCATATACTTGGTATTCACCACGTCAATGAAACTGTGCCACCGGAGCAATGGATTTACTGGGATGTTGGCTTCTTGGTGTGGGGTGCCTTGATGTTGGTCGTAGGCTGGCTGTTGTTGCAAGCTGGGCAGCGTGAAACGGATCTGACGGCTACACAGCCGGTAGCACCAGCAATGCCAGAGAGTACGACACCGGTCATGACACAAAACAGACCGCAAAATCCTGCCCGACGGAGCAAGCCGCGCCGTCGCTAGCTGTTGTACTGGAACCTTCCTGGAAGCTGGGAATCCTTTGGATGGCTTCCAGGAAGGTTGTTGGCAGTATTTGTGTCTAAACAGCAGAGATCGGCGAAAGTGGGTCAAAATAAACCGGGGTCATCGGGTCGTTGTACCATGCGATCGCATGGCGCAGCCGCTCTACATGGCCTGGTGACAGATCATCCCAAGGGATCTCATCTAGTGCAACCCAGCGTACGTCAAGGGTCTCGTTGCTCAATCTCATTTCGCCACCGGTGACCTTGCCCGCAAAGAGCAACAAATAACCGTGGCGGGTGATACCTCGTGGGTGGCGTCTGTTGTCAAAGACACCCAGCAAATGAGTAATTTCGACCTGATAGCCTGTTTCTTCCCAAACTTCGCGGGCGGCGTTGGCGGCAGGTGTCTCGCCTACCTCACCCGCTCCGCCTGGCATGGCCCACTTGTGATTATCTGCGCGCTGGATTAATAGCACATGTCCCGCATCATCAAAGACTGCTGTATCCACACCTACCAGCGGCGTGCGTAGATCCACATCATCCACAAAGCGTCGCGTAATTTCCTCCAGCGGTTGGGTCGCTACCATGCCCAACAACTCTGCTGCTAGCACCAATAGCTTTTGATACCGATCAATGTCATAGGGATTGGTGCTGTATGTCAGGCCATTATTTGCTATCGCCCGTATCTGGTCCGCGATCTGAAGGAGACGTACGCCATTGCTTTCACTCATGCACGAATCTGCTTGTAGTAATTGATCAGCCCGTTGGTGGAAGCGTCATGGCTGCTGACCGGAGCGTCGCCCTTTAGTTCGGGCAGGATCGTTTTTGCCAACACTTTGCCCAATTCCACGCCCATCTGGTCAAAGGAGTTAATATCCCAGATCACACCCTGTACAAAGATCTTATGCTCATATAAAGCGAGAAGCTTGCCCAGCGTCTCTGGCGTGAGCTTGCGGAAGAGAAACGAATTGGTGGGACGGTTGCCGGTAAAGGTCTTGGCCGCGATGAGGAGTTCCAGCTTTTCGCCGCTGATACCCTGCGCTGTTAATTCTGCTGCCACTTCCTCTGATGTCTTGCCCATTGCCAATGCCTCTGTCTGGGCGAAGAAGTTGGAGAGCAGAATCGGGTGGTGGTCATCCAGTGGATTGTGGCTTTGGGCTGGGGCTAGAAAATCGCAGGGGACGAGCTTGGTGCCCTGATGGAGCAATTGGTAGAAGGCGTGTTGGCCGTTGGTGCCGGGTTGCCCCCAGATCACCGGACCTGTGGAATAATCTACCCACAGCCCTTCTTTGGTTACACTTTTACCGTTGCTTTCCATGTCGCCTTGTTGAAAATAGTCGGCAAAGTATTTCATATACTGGTCATAGGGCAAGATGGCGTGGGTTTGCGCGTCATAAAAGTTGTTATACCAAATGCCGACCAGCGCCATGATCACCGGAATGTTCTTGGCAAAGGGGGTGGCGCGGAAATATTCATCCACCGCATGAGCGCCGCTCAATAACTCCTCAAAGCGATCCATGCCGATACTGATGGCGATCGAGAGGCCGATGGCTGACCAGAGTGAATAGCGTCCACCTACCCAATCCCAAAACTCGAACATGTTGTCTGGGTCAATGCCAAAGGCGCGCACAGCCTTTTCGTTGGTGGAGATGGCTACAAAATGCTTGGTGACTGCGCTTTCATCTTTGGCCGCGGTCAGAAACCATGCACGCGCTGAGTTGGCATTGGTCATGGTCTCTTGGGTGGTAAAGGTTTTGGACGCGATCAGGAAAAGCGTCGTGGAAGGATCAAGATTTTTGAGCGTCTCCACAATATCCGTTGCATCTACGTTGGAAACAAAATGGGTGTGTAGACCCGCTTGGGCATAGGGTTTTAGTGCCTCTGTGACCATCTTTGGTCCGAGGTCGGAGCCGCCAATGCCAATGTTGACTACATCCGTAATTGCTTGGCCTGTGTATCCCTTCCATTCACCAGTGCGGACCGCATCGCTAAACTTGCGCATCTTTGCCAGAACAGCATTGACCTGGGGCATCACATCCTGACCATCCACAAAGATGGGCCGGTTGCTGCGGTTACGCAAGGCAACATGAAGCACCGCGCGATCTTCGGTGACGTTGATCTTGGCACCGTTGAACATGGCTTCAATTGCCTCCTCCAAAGAGGCTTGCCGCGCCAGTGCCAAGAGCAGATCGATTGTCGTCTGGGTGATACGGTTTTTGGAATAGTCAAAGAGGATGTCATCAAAGGTAAGGGAGAAACGTTCAAAACGATCTGGATCTTGGGCAAAGAGCTCGCGTAGATGAAGCCCTTTGGTTTGGCGGTGATGCGCGGCCAGCGCAAGCCATGCTGTCGATTTAGTCAATTCAGGTGTACGAGTGGAGTTTGACATAATGGCTCCATGATTTTCCAGTGGGAAAAAAGAGAATGTAGCGGTTTTTGATAATCCAATTTTCTGAAAATCTAATTGGTCATGCAGCGTCAGCAAGTGCGTGCTTGAGATCGTACTCCATATACAACAGGCGCACCCATCGTTGACCCGATTGGATACGCGTGGCATCACCAGTCAGGGTGAAGCCAAGGGATTGGAAAAAGCGTAGGGCGTTTGGGTTGAATTGTTCTACACCCAGCCGCACGCTGCTCATCTGCGTGCCTTGGGCCAGCCAGGGGGCTAGCAGATGCCATGCTGCGCTGCCGATGCCTTGGCGCTGATAGGGTTCTGCCACCATAACCATACCAATATAAGCCACAGCGGGGTCAGGCCAGTGTAAACGAAAATCGATTACGCCCACCATCTCCACCCCTGCCGTTGCATCGTTGGGATCAATATGGCGCACGATGCCCATCAGGGTACGTCCTGGGGTGGATGCTGCTGCTTCCAGATCGCGCTCGGCTTGACCTGCGGGGCTGCCTGCCAGTTGGTACATCTGCCAGTACGCGGGTGTGGCACGGTAGACTTGTTGCAATGCCTCGGCGTGATCGGCCAAGTTCAATGGTAGCAACGAGATAGGAGAGGTAAGCGGCGCGGTCATAATTGTGTCATCGTAATAGAGTCTGTCATTCCGTTCACATAGTGGGGCATAGCCCACCAGCGGGAGGAATCCCCATCTAATCGCGTTGGCCTACCGAGGCGATTCCTCCTCGCAGACCGCACCCTAAGGCGGAAGCCCATTGGGCGCGGAATGACAATATGTATT
>CAMPHP010000622.1 GCA_946885925.1 uncultured Litorilinea sp. | reverse complement strand
CGCCTGCAATCCGGCGCGCGCTGCATAACAGGCCAAACTTGCCCCAGCGTTGCCACTGGAATCATCCACCACCGTTGATGCTCCCAAGCGAACCAGCCAATTCACCATCACACTCACACCGCGGTCCTTATAGGAGCCTGTGGGCATCAGCGCATCCAACTTCCAATAGACCGGCTGCTCACCCCAGGTATCGCGAACCAGCGGGGTCCATCCTTCCCCCAACGTAATCCGTTCCTGTCCTTCGCCAACTACAGGAAGCATGGCACCATAACGCCACAATCCTACCTGGCTTTCGTCAATTGCATCAAAGTCAAACCTAGGTATTTCCGTATATTCAAGGGGGTCATTGGTGGCGGGACAGCGTAGTGGGCTCAATTCGGCAGGGGCACGAAATTTGCTTGTTGGGCAATAGGCAATCAACAAGAGGGTCCTTTCAACTTCAAAGTCGTTTAGAACATGTAGAAGTAGTCTAAAGGTCCCTGTAGTTTCGCCCAGAATGGTAAGGATGTCAAAGCAAATGGGCGCTAACTTACATTGATGACTTGGAACGGATTTAGAATCAGGCTCACTTTCCTGCCTTAAAGTATGGTATAATAGAGGCTTGCGGGTGAACTAGCAAAAGCTACAAGCTGAAACGTGAGGCAACTATGAGGCCCCACATGAGATCAAACGTCATCCGCGCATTCTCAATTGTTGATTGTAAAAATGTTGATTGTAAAAGTGTTGATTGTAAGACAAGCCATTTTTCCGGAAATTATCCGGTTTATACAAATTAGGAGCAGGCGCTGTGTTTCGGCGATTATTTGGTAAACAAGAGACAAAAACCGCAGATGAGGTGAAGTTGGAGGAAAGCCTCCAAAAGTCACGCAACACATTCTTTGGGCGTATTGGGACACTCTTCCAAGAGAACGAGATTACAGACGAACTCTGGGAGCAGGTCGAAGAAACGTTAATCCGCGGCGACGTGGGTATGAATGTCACGATGGAGTTGGTGGAGCGCACGCGTCAACGTGTACAGCGCGAGAACATCAAGGCCAGCCGGGACGCCTATCTAGCGCTCAAGCAGGAGATGGTCGCACTTCTCTCCTCCGACGAGCCGTTACATATTGATGAACCACGTATTTTGACCGTCGTCATGGTGGTTGGTGTCAATGGCTCCGGCAAGACGACCAGTATCGGCAAGATGGCCTATTACTACAAGAAGCGCGGGCGCAAAGTCCTCATTGCCGCAGCAGATACTTTCCGTGCTGCTGCCATTGACCAGTTGAAGGTCTGGGGTGAACGCGCTGGCGTGGAGGTCATCGCCCACGAACCAGGGGCTGACCCCGGAGCAGTCGTCTTTGATGCCATGCGTGCTAGCCAAGAGAGCCGCCAAGCTGATTTGCTCATTGTGGACACTGCGGGGCGCTTGCAGACAAAGTTCAATCTTATGAAAGAACTGGAAAAAATCACGCGTGTAGCGTCAAAGCAAGTCCACCGCGCCCCTCATGAGGTGCTGCTGGTCCTAGACGCCACGACAGGCCAGAATGCCATCTCCCAGGCCAAGGCATTCAAAGAGAGTGCCAGGGTCACGGGGATTATCCTGACCAAGTTGGATGGCAGCAGCAAAGGTGGTGCTATCCTCAATATAAAACACGAACTCGGCGTTCCCGTGCGCTTTGTCGGCACGGGTGAAAAGCTGGAAGACTTCGCTCCCTTTGACCCGGTGGCTTTTGTCGAAGGATTGTTGGGTAGCTAAGCCCACCATACTGCGACAAGCGCATTTGCGAACGCTCAACCAGCAAAGTGTCGATCCTATTATTTATTGATAATGGTTTGAGAAATTAATCTCATATACGAATAATGCCAGCAATAGACTGGCCGAAAGGATAAATTATGTCTGAATTAGAATCCCGTTTGACTCGTCTCGTCAAGCAAATCAGTACGATCCGGAGGCGTCTTTGACATCCCAAACAAAGCAGAACGGGCCAATGAGCTAGAAGCAGAAAGCGGCAGGCCTGATTTTTGGAATGACCAGCAAGTTGCTCAACAAAAAATGCAGGAACTAAGCACCTTGCGTGAGCAGGTTGAACAATGGGAGACGCTCTATCGTCGCGCCAGCGATGCCCTTGAACTCTATCAGATGGCTGAAGACGATCCGGGGCTGCTCACCGAGCTAGAGCAAGAAGCGGCGGCGCTAGAGGACGAGTACCAAAAAGGCGAGTTTGCCCTGGCGTTAGGTGGCCCCCATGATGCCGACCCAGCCATCATCAGCATCCATGCAGGAGCAGGTGGCACCGAAGCCCAAGACTGGGCACAGATGCTCTTGCGGATGTATCTACGTTGGGCCGAAAAACATGGCTACAAGACAACGATCACGGATATGACTGAAGGTGAAGAGGCAGGCATTAAGAGCGTTACGGTTGAGATAGATGGCCCTTATGCCTATGGCTATCTCAAGGCTGAAAAAGGTACTCACCGCTTGGTTCGCCTCAGCCCCTTTGATTCAGCCAACCGCCGCCACACCAGCTTTGCAAAAGTTGAAGTCATGCCCGTTTTGGATGAAAACATTGACGTTGAAATCAATCCCAAAGACATCGAAATCGAGGTCTATCTAAGCGGCGGCGCTGGTGGGCAAAATGTCCAGAAAAATGCCACGGCTGTTCGCATTCGCCATCTGCCCACAGGACTCGTCGTCACCTGTCAGAACGAGCGCAGCCAGACCCAAAACCGTGAATCGGCCATGCGCGTCTTGCGCGGCAGGCTTTATGAGATTGAGCAAGAACGATTAGACGAGGAAAAGGCCAAGCTGAAGGGCGAAAACGTACAAGCCAACTTTGGTGCCCAAATTCGCAGCTATGTTCTCCACCCCTATCAAATGGTGAAAGACCTCCGCACCGATGTTGAGACTGGCAATACTGCTGCCGTGCTGGACGGTGATCTTGATTCCTTTATGCAAGCATGGCTCAAACAACAGGTGGGCGGCCTGGAAGAGGATGAATAGCCAGCGCGTGTCGTTAATCCGTTAATCAAAAGTAGGCACTCTCAAACTGTACACCGTTGCCACTTTATGATAAGCTAAGGGATGACAAAGTAGGGGGCGCTAGCGTCTTCGGGTGCTAGCCCCTCAGGTGCAACAGAGAATTTATTGATAAGGAGAGGTCGCATAGTCCGGCCGAGTGCGCTCGTCTCGAAAACGAGTAGGGTTCACGCCCTCGAGGGTTCAAATCCCTCCCTCTCCGCCTCCATAGCGTTCTGCACAAATGTGCAGAACGCTATGTTCTAGGATGGATTAGCTTGCATCCGGCCCATGCACCTTGCTTGACGCCCCCTACGCCGAGTGCTATACTCGAAGATACCCCGGCAGACAGCGACTGAATTTGTTTTGTTTCTCCGCATGTTTTCTGATAATTAATCAAAATTCTGCCCATCTACGGAGCCAGAAGTGCTAGGTTCACAAATATGTCGCGTTGTGCTTCTCTGCTTGACCTGCATGTACCTGATTGGCTGTTCCACTCCCCCGCCAGTCACCCCGAATAC
>CAMPHP010000621.1 GCA_946885925.1 uncultured Litorilinea sp. | reverse complement strand
GGTGATCCAAAACATCGAAACCATGCTCAGTGCCAACTGGATTCACGGCGACCTTTCGGCCTACAATATTCTCTACTGGGAAGGCGAGATCACCCTCATCGACTTTCCCCAAGTCACGAATGCCGTGGGCAACTCCAACGCCCGTTTCATCCTCACCCGCGATGTGCAAAGAGTATGCGATTACTTTGCCCTACAAGGTCTTTCGGTCAATGCACGCGGATTGGCAGATCATCTCTGGCAGCGCTTTGAAACACGCAGCGAGAAAGAGATCCTGGCCGACCTCTCACGTACGATGGCTGAATACGGCGAGGAAAAAGAGGAGTGATGCAAAGTGTGCGCTTGGCGGAACGTTCCGCCAAGCGCACATCTCAAAATCTACCATCCGTAGCGTTCAGGCCCCCACGGGCGTGTTACCAACTCCTGTTTGAGCATGACCATCTGCCGGTCCGGCACATCTTCGTAGGCAACCACACCCGCGCCCACTACGCTATAGACACCCATACGACGCCCCGGCATGATAATGGCATTGACCCCTGTGCGGCAGAAGTCCCCAAAGTATGCGGCATTGGCGGCATGAGTGGGCGTCTCGGCTCGGCCCATGATGCGCCAAGTGGTCTTGCCATCGTCAAAGCGCAAATTGCCACAGACCGTCGCAGCGCCAAAATCCACAGCCTCCCCCGCTACCCCCCAAATCTCGCAATAGTGGTAGCAGTAAACCGTGTCTAGGGCCACACCTCCAAATTCAGCGCCATGCCCATAAATACCCCGCGCCCCCAACGTAGTATGCCCACCAATCTGGCAATAGTCGCGCACAATCGTATCTGGGCCGATGATCGCTGAGCCATCCACAATCGCGCCGTTGAGCACTTGCGCGCCATCAGCCAACCAAAGATCACCGCGCACCACCACCCGATTGCCAATCGTACAATTCTCGCCCAAGACCACACGCCCCTCGATCTCAGCGCCATCGTGAATCTTGCTACTGGCAGGGATGATCTGTTCAAAGCTTTCTTGCGTCTTGGCGTCAATCAGCCGCCCATTTGCTTCCAGAATATGCCAAGGTTTGTCTAAATCAACCAGATAGCCGGATGCTTCGACAACCCCAACCTCTTTGCCCTCGTCTATCATCATCTGCAACGACTGCGCGATTTCCGCCTCAAGTGGCGGCATCCCACCCACAGGCACACGATGCATAATGCCGGGGTTGTCACGCAAGTAATCGAGCACACCAAGACTTAGCACATAGATACCCGTTAAGCGGTAGCTTCCTTCACGTGGATGCCCCATCACCCCGCGCAACAAGCCATCACCAATCGCGGCCACCAGCCAATCCTGCGGCTGCTCATGACCCAATGGCTGCACTAGGGCGAGGGCAGGCATCTCACCTGTATCCCAGGTCTCTATCATCGCCGCCAGGTTGGCGCGTGCTGTCACCACATCCCCAGCCACAACCAGGCAATCTTCTTGCAACAATTTTGCACCCAGCAAGGCAGCATCGGCAGTGCCAATCGGTTGATGCTGGCGTACAAATTCGATGGGTAGACGACATGGGCGCAACGCGGCCCGCACGCTGGCTTCACCGTGACCAACCACCACCACAATGCGCTCGATGCCCAAGGCCGCCAGATCTTCGACAAGCCGACGCACCACCGGCACGTTGCCGATGGGAAATGCAGCCTTCTGGCGCACCACGCCATAGGGCCAAATACGGCTTCCTTGTCCCGCAGCCAAGACAACAGCACTACGCAAGCGACGGCTTGCCATGCTCCATTCGCTCCAATTCTGCTTCAATGCGCGCTACGGTTGCCCATATGAGTTCACCTTCATGCTCGGGCAGTGCATGGTCAATCATCTTTGCTGTCTCCACATACAAACGCAACCCGGCCATAACTTGCTCGCGCAAGGATGGTGGGCGACCTGTGCCATTGTCAATTCCAAAAGCAGCCCAGCGATCACGCACCCAGGCGGATGTCTCACCTACCACCCGGTTAATCTCGTCCCATGTGCCATTGTCGCTGCTAAGCAGCACACCGCGCTGTACCTTGATGATTGAGGAAAGCACCCACGACAGCCCAAAGCGCGCATTGAGCAGCCGCCCTGTGTCATTGCGACGCAGCCCCTCTAATCCCTTGTGAGCTTCTTCGATGATGCCGACCATCTGCGCAGCAGCCCAGGCATTGGCTTTGTGTTGCATGGCACCATCCCACACAAAGTCACGCGCCCGGCGCTGTAGCTGCACGAGATGTCGTTCGCGATCGAGCAAAATCTGCCCGGTTCGCAACCCCATAAGGTTGTCGCAGGTAGCGATGGGGTCGCTAAAGATCGCCTCGACTGCCGATGGCGTCAATGTACTCACCACCACCAGCCGCCCGTCAATCAAATAGCTCCCATCATCAGGCAAACCCTCGTCATCCGGCGCAAAACGGATCCAATCCACATCGCTAAACGGGCCGGCATTACCGCGCGCTCGACTGCCCATCAGCATTACACCGAGGGCCTCAACGGGTGCAAAACGCTCCATCAACACTGCCATGGCCGCGCTATCCATTGTTATCGGCGGCAGATTCACAACACAACTCCTTCTTGGGCTGCCACACGACGTACATGCGTTGCGGCAGCATCATAGGCCGCGTCATTTGGCAAATGCTCCAACATCAGCGGCAAATCGGCATCCAGCAGAGACAACTCACGGAGCAGCACATCGATCGCCAGTTCTCCTTCACCTGGTTGCACCTCATCCAGGTGCACGGTGAGCGTCTCGCCGAGTCGAATGTCCTTGAGATGCACCGCGCGAATCTGTGGCCCCAACACAGCCACAAACTCGCGTATTAAACCGGCATTGTAGAAGTAGCGCGCAGGTGAATTCACCAGGTTAACCGGATCGAAGTGGACTCCAAATGCTGGACGGTCAATTGCCTCCACCAGCCGAGCATAGCTTTCTACAGAATCCGGAAAAATCCACGGCATCGTTTCCAGTGCATAGACACTTTGCTTGGGCTGTGCCGTGTCAATGATCTGCTGCACTGTCTCTACAATCATGGCAAAGGTGGCATCGCTCAAGTTCTCTGGATGCGGCCCATCCCAGCGTTTCCCGCGCGATCCAGCGATATTGACACAGCAGCGTGCGCCAATCGCATCCGCCAGCCGTAACGATGCAATACACTTCTCCAGTGCAGCTTGGCGTTTCGCGGGGTCGCTGTCCAGTGGATTCGACCATGCCCCCACTTCAGCGATTATAATACCCGCACTTTCAGCAGCGGAACGGTAATGCTCAATCGTATCTGCTTCCGCATCTATTCCTACGGGGCAATATGCCGCACGATAGCCTTTGGCCTGCACCGCCGCTATCCACGCTTCCGGTGTAGCCATCGCAGGCGTGATCTTCCCACCTAAACGCATTCTTCCATACTTTCTAGCAGTGAGCTAGGCAGTCTTACCCACATGCGTCGGAACCACACCGACAGCCAAGCCCGCACGCAGCGCCAGCCCCTCATCGATCATACGAAATATGTCATAAGAC
>CAMPHP010000620.1 GCA_946885925.1 uncultured Litorilinea sp. | reverse complement strand
TATGCCGAACGTCAGAATGTAGATCGCCTCATCTATTTGGGTGATGCAGGAGACAACCCGGCACTCTTTGCAGCGTTGCGTAGCCGTGAAATCACCTGCATTTTTGGCAATTGGGAGGTGAGCAGGCTACGGCGATTGCCCCCCGATCTGGAAATTTGGGTTGCGATATGGCCCGCTAAAGTTGATCTAGGTGAAGTCTGTTACACCCATGCCACGCCAGACGTGCCACCCGAGGTACATGCTACTGCTAATGCAGCCTCCTACATGGCGCGCGGTATCGGCTGGCACCAATTGTTTCCCCGCCTTCACATCAACGAAGATGCTCGCTGGGCAGCATTGGCCGCGCTAGAAGCCAGCAACCAGCGGGCTGCTTTCCACGGGCATACCCATGTCCAACAGGTCTGGGTTTATGCCATGCAACGTTGGCGCACCTTTAACGGCCCGGCCGAATTCACGCTTGATCCCGGTACACCAGAACAGCCCACTCGCTATCTAATTGGGGTCGGTAGTGCTGGTGATCCGCAAGATGGCCCGGAACTCCGCTTTGCGCTTTATGATGATGTCGAGCAGAGTGTACAGTTGATAAAGCACTAATCAGCACGCTCCAGAGTAAAATAGCCTTGGACAGACGGCTCCACTACTTCTAGCACTTGCCCGGACTGGTCATACAGCCCGACAATAAGCTGTACCCATTCACCCGTAGGGAGCGGCAGGTCGATTACATCCTCAATTACGTCACCTTGACGCCATGTCGAGGTAGGCGACTGCCCCCGCTGGGGTGGACGATCTACCTGGGCTATCACCTGGTTTTCCCTGTCTAGCGCCTGGACAAAAACCGTGTAATCTTGATGGATTACCTGCGAAGCCTGCCAGCGCAGTGTCACGCTTTGCGGCAATGATTGTGCATTCATGGTGGTTTCGTAATTGGCTAATTCAATGCCTTTCTGCCAACGTGCCGCAGGGATTGTGGTAAAAGGTAATGGATCTGCCTCTGTGAGCAGGCGCACAGAGGCAAGTGTGAGCCTATCGCCCAACACCGCACCTGTGGTCATTGCTATAACAGATTGGCGTTGGTTAGGATCATCATAAGGATAAAAACCCAGGCTCAGAGTCGCTACACCCTCGCTCTCGACTTCCGAAACAAGAAGCGTATAGCTATCAGCAAAGCGTTGGTCGGGCAACCATTGACGGGTTGGATGACGACCACCATAGGGGACACCATCAAATTGGTAAAGCAGCCGGTTCTCGCTATCTGCGAGGTGGATGAAAAGCGTATAGTTTACGGGAATGATCGATCTGGTTGTCCAGTAGAGTGTCAGCGGCAGCGCCTTGCCAGCCTCTAGCGTTGCGCCAGCAGGGAGGTCAATACCAAGTAGCGTCATTCCACCTTCAAAACGCGCTTCGGTTGGCCGGTCAAAAGCTTGCAGTTCTGTAAGTTTCGGCGGCATGGCATAGGCAGTATTCAATGTTTCTATCTGCGAGAAACCCAACCCGATCATCAGCCCAACTGTCACGGCCGCGCCCCACGGTTGAATGCGCCGCGGCATCCATGCCAGCCAACCCAACACAATCAGGATGGCAAGGGCAGGAGCAGCGGGAAAGAGCAAACGTCCCTGGTCGGTATAGCGCATCAGACGCATCCAATTAAGCAAACTGGCAAAGGCCATCACAAACCAACTGCTTGCCAGCAACAAGGCCAGTCCAAAACCGTTCACGCGCTCGAACAAGGAACGCACTGCCCACAGGCCATAGCCCACGATTACCGCCAGCAGCATATTCTGAACAACCCCGTGATAGGCTGCCGGGGCAATGATGCCATAGCCAAAGACGCCCCAATAGGAGCGCACCAGCCAGCGCACCCCTCGCCACAAAGTTTCATCGCGCCAATCCAAGGGCGGCGACCACCGCATGCTTGGTTGAAGGGCAACCATCTGCGTAAAAGGAATCGCTTCTCCATACGCCAACCCGGTATAGGCAAACCACCAGCCAGCCACGATGCCAAAGCCAAGCGCGCCACTCGCTGCACTTTGTACAAGGTAGCGCCAGCCGCGGCTGCGGCATTGCAGTAGCGCCATGATCGCCAGCGGTACCATCACAGCCAGCGCGCTATATTTGGTCAAGGCAGCTGCTCCCACAAGCGCGCCCGTGCCAACCCAGACCCGCCACGGGTGCGGCGAGGCATCCGCAGCCGTGGCAAGCCACAGCGCCCAGACTGGCAGGGCCGCAGCCCATGTGTCGTTGGTGATGGTGGCAGCGCTAAACAAAAATTGGGGATTAAAACCGACCAAGGCCGCGGCCACATAGGCTGCCCACGCGGCTTGGGGCAACAAGCGCCGCACCAGCATCCACGTCCCCAGCACGGCTAACGTCGCCCCCAGCAGCGACACAAGGCGTGCTCCATAGGGTGCCCACTGGCTCTCTGGCGCTACGTTGGGCAGGGTGAGATAAGCCCGATAACTAAGACCTTTTTCCAAGTAGGGATTGGGGACAGCGTCAGCCAGTGCCTCTTCGATGGGCAACCAACCAACAGCAAGCGCTGCCACTGCATAAAAGAAGGGTGGCTGCTGGATCAACTGGTGGGAGATGCTGGCGCTGGCTTCATCCAACCGGGGCAACTGTTTTTCTTGAGCGAGATAGCCAATATAGGCAAAGTGGGCATACTCATCTGGCCCATCAAAGAGTGGGATTGTCCACACATAGAGAGCAGCCAAGCCCACAAAGAGCGCGATAAGCAGCCCCAGCAACAGCCGGTGCAGCCGAGAAGCATGTGAAGTTGTCACCGAGGAGGATGCTCCTCTAACGATAGCCTGTGCTGGCGACCTTAATATAGTCGTGGAGTTTAGTATAGCCGGGTGGCGGTTCAAGGATGAATGGCTCTGGCGTCGTGATGCCTAGCTGCTCGCGTTGAAATGCGAAGAAATTCCAGGTGAGCCGGCTCACAACCTTCATCGTGCTGTTGCTGGTGAACCAATCCATCCAGTTATCACGATGCAGGAAGATACTGATGACATAGGGGCCAGTTGGCCCCCAGACCAACGCCACATCACTATGGCTGTCAAAGACAAAGCCATGTTTGTGGACAATCCACGCGCTCTCAGGTCGGGGCAAACCTGCCCACACCATTTCCTGAAACTCGTCATGGCTCATGTAAAAGAGGATCGTCAGACATTCTTGCGGTGTGATCGCATCACCAAAGGTTTCAATGAGGCGTCCACCACCCTGCGTACATTCATAAATCGCCGATAAAATGCGCCCCATCTCGGCAGGTGTGGTCTGCAAGTTAGAATCAGGGTTGGCGTTCCAATCGGTGCGCTGATTACCAGGAGTCGGGATCTGTGCATATTGCACCTGAGCATCATAGCCGGATTGCATGTAGGTGCTGAACATGCCAAGTTCTTGCATAAATGCTGTAAAGCGTGCTGCACCGGCGTCGACACTGCCATCACCCAAATGGGCTACAAGTTGGTAGGCAGCATGGTTATTGCTTTCGCCCAGTGCGTAGTCAACCCACTGCCCCACCAA
>CAMPHP010000619.1 GCA_946885925.1 uncultured Litorilinea sp. | reverse complement strand
TTGATGTCATACTGTTATCTTTAGCTGTTATCTTTAATTGCTATCTTCAGAGTGTATCGATCGTTATGAATATTAATCCAGTGAATATCAGCCTTAACAGCCCGGCCTTTAAGGCCAATCCTTTTCCCTTCTATACGCAGCTACGCAATGACGCGCCAGTCTGCCGCATAAGCGTATCGCGTAACCGCCATGCCTGGCTTATCACGCGGTACGAAGATGTGACAATGGCCTTAAAAGACGAACGACTTGTCAAAAACAAATTGAACGCCTTGACGCCAGAGCAACTTGCCAAGCAACCCTGGACACCTCGATTCTTCAGGCCTCTGGCACGCAACATGCTTTATCTGGATGTACCGGATCATACACGCCTGCGGGCCTTGGTGCACAAGGCATTCACGCCGCGGCTGATCGAACAGATGCGTACTCGTGTTCAGACGATCAGCGAGGAGCTACTGGACAGTGCCCAAAAACGGGGGCATATCGATTTGATTGGCGATTACGCATTGCCCATTCCGACCGTCGTGATTGCCGACATGCTAGGCGTACCAGCAGCGGATCAACACAAGTTCCATCGCTGGTCAAACGCGCTTGTCTCATCAAACCAGACGGGAATGGGGACTCTAAAAATGATCCCTCATGTGCTGGCGTTCCTCTCCTATATTCGCAAGCTGATCAAGGCAAAGCGTGCCAAGCCACAGGATGATTTGACGAGTGCGCTGGTACAGGTTGAGGATGCGGGTGAACAACTAAGCGAGGATGAACTCGTAGCGATGATCTTCTTGCTGCTCGTAGCGGGGCATGAGACAACAGTCAACCTGATCGGGAACGGGATGCTGGCCTTGCTGGAACATCCTGATCAAATGCAGGAGTTGCGCCAAGAGCCAGCCCTCATCCGATCAGCCGTCGAGGAGTTACTGCGCTTTGATAGTCCTGTAGCATTGGCGACCGACCGCTATGCACGCGAAGATATGACGATTGCTGGCGTGACAATTCCGCGTGGTGAGCTAGTCTATGCCGTGCTTGCTTCGGCCAATCGCGACGAACGGCAGTTCCCCAATCCAGATCTTCTCGATCTCAAGCGCGAACCGAACAAGCACGTAGCATTTGGAAATGGGATACATTACTGCCTGGGTGCGCCACTTGCGCGGATGGAGGGACAAATTGCGATCAATGCGCTGCTGTGCCGTCTTCCCGCTATGCGTTTGGCCGTACCACCGGAAAAATTGCGCTGGCGACATGGCATCTTGTTGCACAGCTTGGAGAATCTGCCCGTAGCGTTTACCTAGTAGCTCATGTTACGCACCCTGGCTGGG
This sequence comes from uncultured Litorilinea sp., assembly GCA_946885925.1. Next base: position 2,209 of record CAMPHP010000619.1, on the reverse strand, counting down.
TGGCTGTCACCGCCTCGTCTGCTAGTAACGTGAACCAACCTGTTGATCGCTTGCTATAAGACAGCCAACTAGTAGACAGCCAACTATTAGACAGCAAGGTATACCTGTATGGGGGTAACTATAGAAACGTCTGTTTCTATTTCAAAAGCTCTTCTCGATCAAGCTGAAGTCCTCGCACAACAGCTTAATATCTCTCAAAGCGCTTTATTTGAGAGTGCCATTGAGAATTTCATCAGGAAGTACCAAAATGCAACCGCGCCTGATGAAAACAGCGGTGAAATCAATCAGGTCAATCAAGCCCAGCCCGCGGCGAACGAGCAGGCACAATCGTCTAGCCAAGATGCGGAAACAGCGATGCCAACAGGGGCGAGAAGGGTAATCAATCAAGGCGATATCTACTGGGTCGCGTTAGAAAATCCGGATGAGTTGGGACCTGCCATTCCCCATCCCTATGTCGTCGTGCAGGACAATGTGTTTAACCACAGCCGTATCCATACGGTGGTGGCTTGTGCATTGACATCGAATATCCGGCGCACGAGTGACACACCTGGCAATGTATTGCTTGAGGTAGGCGAAGCAAATTTACCCAAACAAAGTGTCGTGGAGGTGTCGAAAGTCTCTACCCTAGAGAAAACACAGTTAGGAGAATACATCGGGTCACTTACCGAACAGCGGATCAATCAGATATTGGCTGGTATGCGCTTTTTGCAGATGTCGTTTTTCGACCGCTAATGTGCGAAGTTTGAGAAACAGGAGAAGGCGATGGATTCCCATGAGAAGGAATATCTAATAGTCGATTCTCATTTGAGTAAGGAGCCAGAAATTGGACACTGGCTGTGGGCGCTCCAAGATACCCGTCAAAGAACCATGAGAGAACTCGGTCGTTTGAGCCCAGCCATGATCGACTGGCTACCAGGGGACAATGAAACGGGTAATGAGAGTAGTATTGGGACAGTTCTGTATCACATTGCCGATATTGAAGCCGACTGGCTTTACGTAGAGGTCCTTGAACAGCCGCTTCCGCCGGAAGTCGCCGCGTTATTTCCCTACCAGACTCGGGATAAGCAAGGCCATCTGACCCAAGTAGAAGGATTCAGCTTAGAACAGCATCTCAGACGACTCGAAACCGTGCGAGGTCTACTGCTCGACGTATATCAGGCGATGGACCTCCCCGAATTTCGTCGGGTTCGTTCGTTAGCAAGCTATGATGTGACACCGGAATGGGTCCTCCATCACATGATGCAGCACGAGGCAGAACATCGGGGTCAGATTGGGACACTCCGAGCCAGAGCGGAACGTCATCTTGCCTAACATGAGTTAATAAAGAGACACGAGTTAATAAGGAGAAGAGTCTCACGCAGAGGTGCGGAGATGCAGAGAGAAGAATGTAAGTCAATCATTCTCACCTCCGCGCCTCTACATGAGAACTCAGGAAGCCTATTTAGGTTGGCTGATTTCCGAAGCTGTCGCCAATACCGGCAGAGCATTGTTACTGCTGGCAGCAATTACCTCTTCTTGCCGGCGGAACTGGCTCATATAGAGGTCGTAATAGACGCCCTGTTTTGCCAACAGTTCCTCATGCCGCCCGCGCTCCACAATCTCCCCAGCACGCAAGACCAAGACCTGATCTGCATTGCGAATGGTCGAGAGACGATGGGCAATCACAAAGCTGGTGCGCCCAGCCAAGAGTTGCTCTAACGCCGCCTGGATCAATCGCTCTGTGCGTGTATCCACACTGCTGGTTGCCTCGTCCAGGATCAAGATGCGTGGTTCGGCCAAAACAACGCGTGCAATTGCCAACAACTGGCGTTGCCCCTGGCTTAAGCCACCACCCCGCTCACCCAAAACCGTATTGTAGCCTTCGGGCAGACGTTCGATAAAATCATGTGCTTGGGCCAGCTTTGCAGCGGCAATTACCTCTTGGTCGCTGGCGTCCGGGCGACCATAGCGAATGTTCTCCATCACCGATTCACTAAACAGAAATGTATCCTGTAACACCAACCCGATCTGGCGGCGCAGGCTGGCGAGTTTGACCTTCTTCACATCAATCCCATCAATCGTAACCGAGCCTTTGGTCGCATCATAGAAGCGCGGCAGTAAGTTGACCAGCGTCGTCTTGCCGGCACCCGTCGGCCCTACAATGGCAATGGTCTGTCCCACCTCCGCCGTCAGATTTATATCTTTCAGCACCGGCTCACCAGGGACATAC
>CAMPHP010000618.1 GCA_946885925.1 uncultured Litorilinea sp. | reverse complement strand
GTGTTTATTTATTGATGGTGACTGTTTGACGGTGACTGTTTGACGGTGACTGTTTGACGGTGACTGTTTGACGGTGACTGTGGGAATGCTTCCTCACTGGGAAGCAAATGAATGCTTAAATAGGAATGCCCGATTGTACATGGATGTCTTGGCGATGGTTAATCTAGCAACATCCTCACCTCTATCTTCGAAAGCACTGTCCAACTACGTATAGGAAACAATACTTTAGAGAAAAGAGCAATCAAGTGGCTACACAGAACACGCACGTCATTTTTTCGCGCCGGTTACTAGTGGCACTCTTTGCCGCTACCTTGTTGATTCTCACTGCCTGTACAGCCCCCACGACAACACAAGCAACCACGCCAAGCACCCAAACAGGAGAGGCTCCCAGCGATACGACAGCCGGTGCAGAGGACGTTACTTTGCGCGTGGGTATGGAAATTCCAGTCCAGCTAGACCCGGCTTTTGCTTCCTCGGATGTGGAAATTGCCATTCTCAACGCGGTCTATGATTACCTGGTGGATATTGATGCCGAGAATAACATCCAACCCCGTCTCGCCACCGAGTGGGAGATCAGCGAAGATGGCTTGACCTATACGTTCACCCTTTCCCCCGACGCCACCTTTCACGATGGCAGCCCGGTGACGGCTGCGGATGTGGTCTGGACGTTTGACCGGCTGCGCGATGCGTCGTCTGAGCTACCTACTGTGGCGCTGTATAGCAATATCAACAGCATCACAGCCCAAGACGATCAGACCGTCGTCTTTACGCTCAATGAAACCAATCCCTTTTTTCTCTTTGACTTAAGTGATAATCATGCCCTCATCCTAAAGAGTGGGACGGAAGACCCTGCTGACTTCAATGGTAGTGGCCCTTTCAAGGTCGTGGATTACCTCGTTGAAGATCGCATTCAACTAGAGGCTAACCCCGATTATTTCGTCGAAGGTAAACCTGGCATCGCCAATCTAGAAATCATCTTTTTCTCCGACCAAGCCGCCGCGGTGGACGCAATTCGCGGTGGGCAGCTTGATCTGATCATGCGTATGCCAACCCCACTCTTTCAGACACTCCAAGAAAGCCCGGAATTGGTGACAGTGAATATCCCTACCAATGGCTTTGATCTCGTTCGCTTGCGTTCGGATCAAGAGCCAGGTAATGACCCGCGCGTCATCCAAGCATTCAAGCTGGCAACGGATCGACAGTCGATTGTCGACATTGTCACCTTGGGACTGGGCGCGCCTGGCAAGGATTCACCTATCGGTCCGACCTTCCAACAGTGGTACGCCGCTGATCTAGAAGTGCCTGCACGCGATCCCGAGGCGGCGCGTGCGCTACTCGCTGAGGCAGGCTACCCCGATGGTCTGGAATTAGAGCTGCATACACCAGACACGGGCGACCGTCCTGATTTGGCGGTAGTGCTCAAAGAGCAGTGGGCTGAGGCGGGTATTAACGTGAATGTCATTGTCGAGCCGGAGAGTGTTTATTACGGTGAGAATGGCTGGCTGGAAGTGCCGCTGGGTATTACAGGCTGGGGACACCGGCCCTATCCCCAATTCTACCTTGATGTGATGTTGACATGCGACGCTGTGTGGAATGAATCACACTTCTGTGACGAGGAATTTGACCAGTTGGTCGAGGTCGCGGGCACAACGTCTGATGAGACAGAACGGGCGGAAGCCTATGCAGAGATCCAACGCATCTTGCTTGAGCGCGGGCCGATTATCGTCCCGTACTTCTTCCCACAACTCGCTGCGATTCACGAGCGCTTTGAGGGATTCTCACTCAAGGCATTCCCTGGGCGCACCGACCTGGCGGCAATCCGTTTGACGCAGTAGCCATATGATGGAACAAGCACATGATTGAACAAGACAGAATTGCTGTTCCTTTCACACCTACTGACATACCGCGAGCGGATGGTGTTCGCTGGCTGCGCGTCCTGCGCTCTCTGTACGCTCATCCAACCTCGGCTGTCGGAACCACGATTGTACTCTTTTTCTTGCTGATGGCGTTGTTCGGCCCCTGGATCGCTCCCTATGGCAGCACGGAGCAGATTGCGGGGGCCGCGCGCCAGGCCCCTTCTCTGGAGCATCTCTTTGGCACAGATCACTTGGGGCGAGATGTCTTTAGCCGCGTGGTGATTGGTGCGCGCGATATTTTTGCTTTGGCTGGCCTAGGTACGCTGGCCGCAGTCACCCTAGGAACTGTGACGGGATTGATGAGTGCGTATGCGGGGGGCTGGTGGGAGGAAATTCTCTTCCGCTTCTATGATAGCTTGCTCGCCTTGCCAGCACTCTTACTTGCCTTGCTTTTGTTGGGTACGGTTGGCCCTTCGCGCAATAGTGTTCTGATTGTCCTGGTAATTGTTTACACGCCGATTGTGGCACGCGTGGTGCGCAGCGTGGTCTTGGATGTGAAGACCAAAGGGTATATCGAAAGCGCGCGCATGCAGGGTGAAGCAACGAGCTATATTCTCTTTCGCGAGATTTTGCCTGCGGTGCTGCCTGCTCTCGCCGTGGAAGCGGCTTTGCGCTTTTCCTATGCAATCTTTTTGGTGGCGTCGCTGGGTTTCTTGGGCGTTGGCGTTCAACCGCCCAGCCCCGATTGGGGGCTGATGGTCAAGGAGGCGCGCAACTATCTTTCCTTAACTCCCTGGGCGCTTTACTTTCCAGCCGCGGCGATTTCCCTGCTCGTGATCGGTGTCAATTTGATGGCTGGCGGTCTACAACGAGCATTGCAATCGGGGATCAATTAGGTGTTCTGTCATTCCGTAGGCTGGGGTGCCCCAGGGTGCGTAGGGGTCTCTCTGCGGGGTGGCAGAAGCAGATAGCAACTTGGGTTCGTTAGGCTGATTCTTCAAGCTGATTCTTTGAGGTGACTGTTGACTCTTCCTATCTTGCAAATTGAAAACCTTACCATCTCCTACCGTCAAGGAAAGCGCTGGCTGGATGCTGTGCGTAATGTCACGCTCTCGGTTGAAGCGGGGGAGATCTATGGAGTGGTGGGCGAGAGTGGTTCTGGCAAATCCACGCTAGCTCTAGCGATCATGCGCTACCTGAACGAAAATGGCGAGGTGCGCGAGGGTACGATCCGGCTGCGCGGTCGCGACCTCTCTGCGCTCACCATGTTGGAAATGCAAGAGGTTTGGCGGAACGAACTTAAGCTAGTTCCGCAGAATCCGCTGCCTTCACTCAATCCCTCCTTGCGTATCGGCGAGCAGATTGCCGAGGCACTCGACCCCACGCTCCCCAAAGAGGCAATCCAGGGCCGCGTATTAGAACTCCTATCAATGGTGCATCTGCCAGATCCAGAACGCCTTGCCAATAGTTATCCCCACCAACTGAGCGGCGGACAGCAACAGCGCATCTTGATCGCAATGGCATTGAGTGGCGAGCCTGCATTGCTGGTGATGGATGAACCGACCACCAACCTTGATGTAACCACGGAAGCCGCCATTCTTGACCTGATCCGTGAACTGATTGCACAAAGCAACACCGCTGTCCTCTATGTAACGCACAGCATGGGGG
>CAMPHP010000617.1 GCA_946885925.1 uncultured Litorilinea sp. | reverse complement strand
GATCCAACCTGGTTGGCGCGTGCTCGATGTAGCATGCGGCACAGGGATTCTTGCCCGCACTATGGAGGAGCGAATCGGCCAAAATGGAACTGTTGTGGGGCTTGATATCAACGAAGGGATGCTCGGCGTAGCAAAACGCAAGGCCCCCGATATCGAGTGGCGACAGGGGCAGGCCGAAGCACTTCCCTTTGATGACGATAGCTTTGACGCCGTTGTCAGCCAGTTCGGGCTGATGTTTTTTGAGGATCGACATGCCGCCATTCGGGAGATGATGAGAGTATTGAAGCCCGGCAGCAGCCTAACTGTAGCCGTGTGGGATACGCTTGAGCATAGCCCTGGCTATGCAACCGTCACCGCACTCTTACAGCGGCTCTTTGGCAGTCAGGTAGCTGCTGCGCTACGCGCACCCTTTGTGCTGGGTGATCCGCAACTGCTGCACAATTTATTCATGGAAGCAGGCATACCCAATGCCAGGATCACGACTCAGGCAGGCACAGCCCGCTTCCCCTCAATTCAACAATGGATGTATACCGATGTCAAAGGGTGGACACTCGCCAACATGATTGATGACGCGCAATTCGATCTACTCTGTACAGAAGCCGAGCGCGTTCTGCAACCGTTCACAGCAGCCGATGGCACTGTAGCCTTTGATTTGCCTGCCCACCTCATCACTGCCACCCAATAGTCACTGTCACCAGAGCGTGAGAGATGCACCCAGATGCTTCATTAAGCGGCGCGATAAACCCAGCAGCGAGTTAAACACTGGCTGCTGGGTCAATCCACCCTATTGTGACTCAGTTTAGCTAACCGCCAAAGCTACCGCCACTCTTATGGCGTCGATCATTATGAGTAGGCTCTGCTGCATCCTCCTCACGCACATCTTCACGCAGGTCATCGCGTAGATTCTCATCACGTACATGGCTTCTGCGCGTACTGCCACTGCGCACATTCTCCTCGCGCAGATCGTCGCGCTGGTTGTTTCGACGGCTCACCCCATTGTCAGTACGATCGGTCGTTCGTTGGTCCCCGATACTGCCGCCACTCGTATGCTCCCGGTCATCATAGGCGCGCGGTCCGCCACCAATGCTGCCGCTGCTTCGCACCTTCTCGTCATCATAGGCGCGGGTGCCGCCGCCAATGCTGCCACTACTGCGCACGTCTTTATCATCATAGGTGCCGTGTGGCGCAGGACGACTGCGATTATAGAAATAGAGTGCCGCCAATGCGATCACTGCGACGATAATCAGGATGGTTGTAAAATCCATAGCTCGATCCTTTGCTCTCTATCTGCTTACGTTAACTGATCTGAAACTCTACCTCTTCGACCGGATTGCCATTGGCAAAGATTTCGACACTGTAGTCTCCTTCTTCAAACCGGTTCTCAAGGTTTTCAAGATGAAACTCAAGGTACGTATTCTCGTAATCTTGGTCTGCGGTGATCTCTGAACTGTCTTCCAAAGGCTCACCATCACGATACCAGCGCGCAAATAGTGTTGTGCCTTCCTCAATGTAATTGACTTCGGCAACGACATAGATCACATCTTGCGATGAGCTAAACTGGTCTGTCTCATCCACTGGTGCGTTATCTTGTCCAATTCCTTCAGCCGTGACGACTTCCCCCAGGTCAATCCCTTGCGTAACTTCCTGATTCTGCTGTGTGCGCTCTCGTTCTGCACCACCAAATAAACCACATCCGGTTAATAGCAAGGCGACTAGCAAGAGTGACAGATGCACTCGCACTGGTGTAAAAAACCGGTTCATTCTCGTTCTCCTTGCTCCATCATGATTGTGTTCCATCTTGATTGTGAATAGTCCTTTTCTAACAAGAACTCTTCTAACAAGAGACAGTAATACCTCGCCTAAACAATTGCTACTAACCCAGTTCTACGTGCTGTGTACATTTATGGGCACAGATAAAGATATAGACGGGCCATTGAGTTGATGATGCAGTTTCCGTGAATGTGAGAGCTCTACTTATACTTGTACCTATATTTCTACTGTTTCTATCTTTATTTCTATCTACAAAGGCGTGGCGTTCCGTTTGGTTCGATCTACTCATAGACAGGAAATCTCTCGATGGGCACCGTGATAGATGGGTTGCACAATCTCTCGGCTGTACTCTCGCATGTTGATCAACAGCAACAAAGCTTTATTGACCGCCTGTTGGCCTATGTCTCGCGGCCTAGCATCAGCGCCCACGGGATCGGCATCGGTGAGACGGCAGACTTTCTCTTGGCCTATTTACAGGAGCTAGGCATGGAGGCGCAGTTGCTGCCGAGTACGGGCTGGCCTTTCGTCTATGGCAAGCGCACAGATCGCCCAGACGCGCCAACGGTCTTGCTCTACGGTCACTATGACGTACAGCCACCCGATCCGCTAGATGCGTGGCTCTCCCCACCCTTTGAGCCGGAAATCCGCGACGGTCGCATTTGGGGGCGCGGTGTCGGAGATAACAAGGGACAACACTTTGCCCAACTGCTGGCAATCGAATCGTGGTTAGCTGTGGCGGGTAGCCTGCCCTGCAATGTTGTTGTGTTGCTCGAAGGGGAAGAGGAAGTAGGAAGCCCTCACATTGCCGAATGTGTCCGCACCCACCGGCACTTGTTAGCTGATGTAGACTTGGTTATTACTGCCGATGGCCCCATGCATGAGAGCGGACGCCCTTGTATCCTCTTTGGCCCGCGCGGAATCGCTTCGTTCACGTTACAAGTGAAACACGCGAATCAGGATTTCCATTCGGGAAACTGGGGTGGGGTAGCGCCCAACCCAATTTGGACGCTGGTTCATCTGCTGGCAACCATGAAAAACAAGGAAGGATTGATTACCATTGACGGCTTCTATGACAATGTCCTGCCGCCTAGCGCAGCGGAGCGACAGGCACTGGATGCTCTGCCCGTTGATGTGAAGGAGGTCATGCGTAAAACAGGGATGACCCGACTGGACGCCCCTCAGGATCGCCCCTTCCATGACCGTCTTTCGATTTGGCCCACCTTTACGATTAACGGTTTCCACAGTGGCTATGGCGGCCCTGGCTCCAAAACCGTGCTGCCCCACACAGCAATGGTCAAGTGTGACATGCGTCTGGTAGAGGCGCAAAGGGTGGACGAAATCTTGGACAAAGTGGAAGCGCATGTGAAAAAGCACGCGCCAGAGGTAGAGTTCATCCGCCAAGGTGGCATGGAGCCTTCTAAGACACCCCTGGAATCGCCCTTCACCGAGCCTTTGCGCCAAGCATTTGTAGCGGGGCAAGAGGAGGAGCCTTTACTTGTACCCGCGATGGGGGGAAGCCTGCCTGACTATGTTTGGACAAAGATCCTCGGTCTCCACTCGTTTGTAACACCCTATGCCAATCACGACGAGGCCAACCACGCCCCGAATGAAAACATGGAAGTAGAACGCTTTGTCAAAGGCATTAAAACTGGGGCCGCGGTGCTGGCCTATTTGGGGGCGATGGAATCGCCGGAAGATGAATTTGCGTGAGATCAATTGTGAAATGAGTGCTACAATAGATGCATGATTAGCTGGCGTTT
>CAMPHP010000616.1 GCA_946885925.1 uncultured Litorilinea sp. | reverse complement strand
CAACTATCAAATTCCCTGGGTACTGCCAGAAATTTCCTTGCCCTAGTCTCTTGTCTTCTACTCTTGTTTTCTACTCTTGTTTTCTATGAGGAAGAGGTTATAATAGCAATCTTGCGGTCTCAAAAGTGAGTTCATCAGGATTGACCTTCTGGCAACCTCATCACAATGATTCCCGCACAGAGTCACGTCATAGATTCCCGTAGATTCCAGCACAATTCATGGATCCTTTTTCCTTTATCTGAGCCTGTTAAGTTGCTGCCCAGATAAAATTTTATTGGACTCTCCTCAACAAGCCAGCGCGAACAAGCCACCGCGCCCACAACCATGCACATTCTATACATCGAAGACAACTACAATGATGCCGATTCAACTTGCCGCCACCTGGCGCGCCATGCACCGCAAGTAAAGTTAGAACATGCCAGGACTTATGCCGAGGCAGTGGCGAAGTTGGAACATTGCACCCCAGAACATGCGGTTTTTGACCTCGTTCTAACCGATATACGCTTGCCCGATGGTAATGGTCTCAAAATTCTCAACGATATTCGCAGCCGCGGCCTGCCCCTTCCTGTGGTGGTTTTGACTGGGTTGGATAGTGAGGAGATGGCGGTCTCGGCATTTAAGAGCGGTGCAGACGATTATCTTACCAAACGCTACGGTTATCTGGACCGCTTACCCTCGGTGCTGGAAAGTGCGCTAAAGCGTTTTCGGGCGGCAACTGCTCGTCAGTGTCGCCCTTTGCGTGTCCTCTATGCAGAACATTCCAAAACCGATATCGATCTAACGCTTCGCCATGTGGCGCGCTATGCCCCTCATATTCATCTGCACATCGTCAATGGCGGCTCCGAGGTGTTAGCATGCTTATCCCAGCAAAAGCATGCCACTGCCTTTGACCTCTTGTTGTTGGATTATCGGCTGCCAGAGATGAACGCGCTGGACTTGCTAAAGGAGTTGGAATATCAGGGGCTACTCAATTTGCCTGTGGTGTTGGTCACAGGGCAGGGGGATGAGGAAATTGCGGTTCAAGCCTTGCGCTTGGGTGTTGCGGATTATTTGGTCAAAAATCCTGGCTACCTGTTTCAACTGCCGCGTATGCTTGAGAACACCCATACGCAGATGCTCTTACAGCATGAGCGAGCCGCGCTCTTTGAATCGGAGCAGCGCTATCGTGCCCTCTTTGACCTAGCCCCCGTGGCGATTTTTACCAAGGACTTGCAAGGCCATTACACCAGCGCCAATGCCGCGGCAATTGAAGCTGCCGGGGTCAATCCGATTGGTCTTACCGATGCTCAACTGGTGGGCATCGGCGGTATGGATCAATTGTGCAAGAATGATCGGGTGGTGCTCGAAAGCGGCAACCAGCAATTGTTGGAAGAACGCCTCTCTACGCCTAAAGGAGAACGAGTCTTCTTGTCGCGCAAATGCCCGCTATATGACCAGCACGGTCACGTTACTGGTCTGATGGGGATTAGTTTGGAGATTACCGAACGTATCCGCGCCGAAGAAGCACAACTCGAAAATCAACGCCGCTTGTCCCAATTGGCCGAGCATATTGACGAAGTAATTTGTCTGCTAGACATCGAAAGCCAAAAGTTGCTCTATATGAGTCCGGCGTATGAGCGTATTTGGGGGCGCAGCCTTGCCAGTGTTTATGACAGACCCGAGTCTATGATCGAAGCCGTCATTCCAGAAGATAGGGAACGTGCCTACGAGATTGCAAACAAGGCCATTCGTGGAAACCCGACCTATGTAGAATTTCGCATTCGACGGCCCGATGGTTCGACGGTCTGGTTGGCCTATCAAACCTTTCCGATTCGTAACGAAGCGGGTCAGGTCTACCGCGTTGCTGGGCTGGCGCGTGACATTACCGAGCGCCGCCGCAGTGAAGAACATCTTCAACAGCAGGAGCGGCTTGTTACTGTAGGCCAGATGGCAGCAGGGATCGCGCATGATTTTAACAACATCCTGGCGATAATCATGCTCTATACCCAAATGCTCCAGGTCTCTGTCCAATCATCTACACACCAGCGCCATCTCACAACCATCTATCAACAATCGCTTCAAGCCGCCAATCTCGTCCAGCAGATTCTTGATTTTAGCCGTCGTTCGGCTATGGAACGGGTGAAGATGGATATTGTGCCTTTTGTCAAGGAGCTTGTGAAACTCTGGCGGCGGACTTTGCCGGAGAATATCCTTGTTGAATCGGAGATAGACGCAGAAGCATTGGTGATCTTGGCTGATTCGTCGCGCTTGCAACAAGCGTTGATGAACATGGCAATTAATGCTCGCGATGCCATGCCCCAGGGTGGCACGTTGTATTTGAGTATCTACTCCATTACCCTATTACCCGAAGATGCCCCACCACTTGCCAGCATGACACCCGGCAGGTGGATTCGTATCTGCATGAAAGATAACGGCATGGGCATTGCTCCCGATGTGCTGCCCCATGTCTTTGACCCGTTCTTTACCACCAAGTCAACGGGGCAGGGAACGGGTCTAGGTCTTGCCCAAGTCTATGGCATTGTACGCCAGTTAGATGGCTTTATTCAGGTGGAGAGCGAGGTGGGCAAGGGGGCACTCTTTACGATCTATTTGCCCTTGATCGACCAACCCGCCGCGGTGATTGATGATGACCAGAAGCCACCTGCACATGGACAAGGCGAAACGATCCTCTTGGTAGAGGATGAAGCCGCGTTACGCGATGCAATGGCAGAGATGTTGCGCGAGCTTGACTATCACGTATTGACAGCGGAAAACGGACGCCATGCGTTGCGTCTCTTTGATGAGCATAGCTCCGCCGTTGATTTGATCATTAGTGATGTTGTGATGCCGGACATGGGGGGCAAAGCGTTGCACCAACAGTTGGTGCATGCTTATGGCAGCAAATTGCCGCTGCGAATGCTCTTGGTAACGGGCTATTCGCTAGAAAATGAAACTTGGGGGCGTGCGGGCAATGCCGTTACTCATTGGATGAAAAAACCCTTTACCGCAGATGTCCTCGCCCAATGCGTAGCCGACATCTTGCGCGAGGAGCAAGGTGCGATGGCGCATAGCCCAGGATAGGTAGCAGCACGAGTTAAGCAACACTATCCGCCCGGTAATGGCAACCCATGCTGCGTTTGTTTTGCCAGGCTGCTTCTGTCACCACTTGGGCGGCTTTCACCGCGTTTCGCAAGCCGATCAATTCGTCACTCAACCGAGTACGACGATAGAACTGCTCGATTTCTATATCCAACCCACGCAACTCGCGCATGGCGCGCTCTAGACGGCGCGCTGTACGCACCAACCCGACATAGTTCCACATGATATGCTTAATATAACTCATGTCCTGTGTCAGCAAGGCAGGGTCAGCTTCCTCCATGCCTGTATCAAGCCAGAGAGCAATGTCTGAGCCATTTGGCATTGGCAGCGTGTGCGCGGCGAGACGTGATTGAATATGACGCGCCGCACGTTCGCCCCAGACCAATCCTTCTAGCAGCGAAGTGCTAGCAAGACGGTTTGCTCCATGCAGCCCCGTGCAAGCCACTTCACCCAC
>CAMPHP010000615.1 GCA_946885925.1 uncultured Litorilinea sp. | reverse complement strand
CTTGATGGCCGATTGGCGCATGACGCCTGATGGGCGCGCATGGAGCTTGAGCCGCCAACACGATGATCGTCTCTCATTGGCTGCGCCCAACCGCGTGATCGTGCGGGTGACACGGCATGGGCGGGGAGCGGCGCTGCCGGTATGGCTGCGCGATGATTTCCCTGCCACCTTTGGTCTGCAAGACAACGAACACATCCTCACGGCGATCAGCATCCCAGGCCAAACGCTGGAACTCGCCTATACGGTGCGCCCTCCGCGGCGAGGTGACTATCGTTTTGGCGATTTGCATTTGCGCTGGCAATCTACCCTGGGCTTCTTATTGCGTCAAGCCACCTTTCCAGCCGCAGCCCCCGTTAAGGTCTATCCGAATCTCGTCGATGTGCGTAAATATGATTTGCTCTTACGGCGTAACCGGCTGTGGGAGATGGGATTGCGTGCCACGCGCCTGTTAGGGCGAGGCAGCGAGTTTGAGCGATTGCGCGATTATTCGCCGGACGATGATTACCGGCGCATTAACTGGCAGGCAACGGCGCGGCGGGGTAAACCTATCAGTGTGGAGTTCGAGACTGAGCGCAGCCAAACCGTGATCGCGCTGTTGGATACCGGGCGCATGATGCGGAGTCCTGTGGGCGAGGTGGCAAAGATGGATTATGCCATTAATGCCGTCTTGCTGCTGGCCTATGTGGCGGCACAAAAGGGCGATCGTGTCGGTATGCTTGCCTTTGCCGATGCACCGCATACGTGGGTTGCGCCGCGCAGTGGTAAGGCGCAGTTTCACCGTCTCTTGGCTCAACTCTATGCGGTGGAAAGCCAACCTGTGGAGCCGGATTATACGTCGGCTATCGCCTATGTAGGGGCGAAACAAGCCAAGCGCAGTTTGGTGCTCCTCTTTAGTGATCTGACAGGCACGTTGCATGCTAATACGCTCGCCGTGCAGTTGGCGCATTTGCAGCGGCGGCATTTGGTGTTGTTGGTGACGCTGCGCGATCCTACGGTGCAAGCACTGGCGCGCCAAGAGGTGGATGATAGTGCTGCGCTTTATCGCCGCGCCGTGGCAGAACGGTTGTTGGAGGAGCGCCGGATCGTGCTGGAGCAAATTCAGCGCCAGGGCATCTTGACTTTGGATGTGCCCGCCGATGAACTCAGTGTATCCGTCATCAACCGCTATTTAGAGATCAAAGCGCGCGAGATGATTTAGATTGTGATTTAGCTCGCGTTACTACTTACCCTATAGTACAGCCTGTCATTCGGACCGGAGGGAGGAATCCCCTTCTGGGCGCGCCCCAGGGTGCGGAATGACAGGTTGTCTGGCAGCCATAATACCAAGCTCCATAATACCAAGCTCCATAATACCAAGCTAAGGAGAGAGCTATGCAAATTACCTCCATTGAACCCATTGTGGTGCATGTCAACCATCGCGGTGATTGGCTTTTCGTCCATGTCCATACGGACGCGGGCATCATTGGCTTGGGTGAGGCCAGCCACAGTGGCTCTGATGCGCTGGCAGTGGCTGTGCTCAGGCACTTTGACGAAGTGCTGCGCGGCCATGATCCGCGGCAGATTGAAGCCGCAGTGCAGCGCATGTTACGGCTTGATGCGGGGCGGGCAGCGCACACAGCCCTGAGTGGGGTGGAGCAGGCATTGTGGGATATTGTGGGGCAGGAGTTGGGTGTGCCTGTGCATAGGCTTTTTGGTGGCGCAGTGCGTGAACGGCTGCGACTCTATGCTAACATTAATCGCCATGTACGCGGGCGTACACCTCGTGGCTTTGCTGATGCCGCGGCGCAGGCAGTGGACGAGGGCTTTGGTGCGATCAAACTTGCGCCCTTTGATGAACTAATCCGGCCCGACCATATTCGCACCGGACCCAATGCGGCATGGCGTATTGGGGTGGAGCGAGTGCGCGCCGTACGCCAGGCAATTGGGGATCGTGTGGAGTTGGCTGTGGATTGTCATGGGCGCATGGATTCGTCCGAGGCGTTGATAGTGGCTGCGGAGCTTGCGGACTGCAATCTCTTTTGGTATGAGGAGCCAGTACCCGATACGCAGATTGATGATTTAGCCGCCATCACCGCACAAGTGCCGATGCCTACCGCTTCGGCAGAGAGCATCTTTGGCATGGATGGCTTTCGCCCTTTCTTAACACGGCGCGTGGTGGATGTCCTGATGCCCGATGTAAAGCATGATGGTGGCCTGGCGATCACCAAGCAGATCGCGGCGGCGGCACAGATGTACCAACTGTTGATTGCGCCGCATAATCCTGCCGGGCCAGTAGCCACTGCATCGACTGCCCAAGTCATAAGTACCGTTCCAAACTTCTACATTTTAGAATATGCCTGGGGTGAAGTGGATTGGCGGGCCGAGTTGCTGGCCCCAGTCGAACAGATTGAGGATGGCTATTTGATCCTCTCCCAAGAACCAGGCATTGGTCACCGGCTCAATCAGTCGCTCGTGGCGAAGCACCGCCACGACAATGCTTCTGCAAGCGATTCCTCCAAGGTGCGGCCTATATAAGCGAACACATTGCGAAAGCTAGATCCATACCGGTTCAAGTTGGGTGGCACTCAGGCGTTACTACTCAGGCGTTGCTTACTACTCAGACGCTACTATAGAGGCAGTTCTATCTATGAATAAGCAATATCCGCCATCTCTGAGCCTGACACGACGGCTATTCTTGCGCGCCTGTGTCGCGGGCACTGGCGTACTTGCGTTCGGGCATCCTCCCTGGCTACCGGCTATGATTCCTGCTAAGACGGCTGTGGCTGAGGCGCAGGAACCTTATGGACGGACAGACCGCGCCTCCGCATGGCAATCGTTACATGAGCATGACGACAAAACCGTCCAGTTCATTCTCCGGCATGGATTAGCGCCACTCTTTGGCCTGCCGCCCGCGGCCACACAGCATATCGCCTCGACGACCCAATTGGAGAACCGTACGTGGCGAGACCGCTTCTACCCACCAAAATTTGTCGACAATGTTTGGCTCGATCCGGCAGAAGAGGAAGAACTCAGAAATTTGATGCCAGGCGATCTTTTTGGTCGCTGGACAAAGGACGAACGCTTCATTGCCTTTGACGAAGCGGAAATGCCTATGGAACTGACGATTGAGGGCAAGCGAATTGTTGCCGCACCCATCGCCCAAGTCTCTGGTCCTTGTACACTGGATCACCTGTTTTTTGTCCAGCAACCTCCCTGGCATCTGCCCGATCGGCTGCAACATCTCGAAGTGATCCTTCACATAGACGGGGCATGGCATCGCTTTGAAGGCAATGACTTTTTTACTCGGTGGTATCCCTTTGCTGAGAACATTGCATCTTCGGATGGCAACACCTGCACCTTGCCTATTGGGGCGAAGCATGAGCTAAGTCTCTATATGCGCTCCACTGCCGAGCGCTATTCGCGGCAAGACAAGCGTTATATTACCCCACTCAGTGGCTGGTTCGCAGCATTGTTCTCCCGCTACGAGCACAATAAGCAAGACGCGATTGTCGCCTACACCCCACAGAATGCCGCTGTCTACGAGACTACAGCCG
>CAMPHP010000614.1 GCA_946885925.1 uncultured Litorilinea sp. | reverse complement strand
GCATGATTATCAGCAAACGGCTGGCGATTCCCCTGGGTAGCGCCGATGATCGCGCCGTGATCTGGCTGCTTGACTGCCAGGCAGAGGGCGACCAACTGATCCGGCTGGATGTGGAGATTGATTGGGGCGAGCCATTAAGCCAACGCATTGTAGATGGGCTGTTGGTTGCCCAGCGCAACCCCGGCCAAGCCCGCGGCATCTATGCCCAATATAATGCCGAAAGCACCCGTGTCTTTGGCAACCCGCATGGGCGTCCCACCGGCGTTGAACTCACCGATGATGGCAAAGCGCACCTGGTCTATTATGTGCTGGTCAATGGCATGGTAGAAGTTCCGCTGCTGCTTACGCTGAGTGATGTCGGTGAACAGGTCGCATGGAGTAGCTTTTTGGGGCTGCGCGATACAGAACGCGCCTTTGAGATGAGCGTAGACGCATGGGAAAAAGCGGTTAGAACGGGACGATTGTGGACACCCGATCCGCGGCTTAACCGCGCCGTTCAAGCAGGACGGCTGGCTACGCTGCGTCATGTGCAAAAAGTACGCAGTGGCTTTATCCCCAGCGACCGAGCTGTGGCGCATGTGCCTGTGCTGGTCAAGAGTTTGGATACGTGCGATCTAATTTTGAGCCGCAATCTTTTAGCGCATCTGCGGCGTGTGGCAGAACGCAGTGAGGGCAAATTGCCACCCCGTTTGCCCATTCGCCCCAAAGATGAGTTGGAAGCACCAGGGCCAGAACTGGCTTCTTCGATTAGTGCCTATCTGCTGGCCTTGATGGATCATTTGCGCCGCCACCCTAACCCAGAGCTTTTGGCTGAGCATTATGGTGCAGTGCAAACTTGTGCCGAAGTGTTGGTCAGGCTGCGGATTGAGGCGCAAGAAAAGGTAGATGCCGTCACCTTTGCCACTGCGGGGAGCGGGCTGCGTTATGCGGTTTCGCTGGCGACGCAACATCGCAACAGTGCAGATGCGGTGCGTTGGGAGAGCGAGGCGTGCGAGCTAGAGCGTATTGCTGAAGAGGCAGGCTATAGCGCGCCGCCCGCCAATGCGATCTCTGTGCAAAACTGGTTGGAGCAAGCAGGCTGGCGCTTTAGCAATGACCGCCCTTGGAGCTTTGATGACTCGTGGCAAGGCATTGCGCTGGCAGGCGAAGCTGTATGGGGATCATGCGGAATACAGCGCCGCCAGGGAAAATTGGTGGTGAATCCCAAGCGCGGCAATCGCTGGAACTGGTGGGCCTTGCTCGACTTGCCCACTGACAATGGCAGTATCAGCTTGGTTTGGGATGGTACAACCCTGCACAGTACGCAACCTGTGCAAAGTGAAAGGCCTGTTCAACTCTACCGGCGCATTCGTGCGATCAAGACCGATGAGTTGGAGTTTGATTTACAATTTGAGTTTACACCTGCCGATGAAGAGGGTGGTGTTGCCTCTCGTCGTTATTTCCGCCCCGTTTTTGACAAGGACACCACGCCTGCTGTGAACCCAGCCGCCGGGGACTAGAGTTTATCAACCGTAACCATGCAGCCTACTGCGATTGCTTATGATTCGTTCCACAAGCGCCACACGCGTGAAGGACATCCCGAAAACCATCGCCGCGTTGAGGAAAGTTGGAACTTGCTCCAACTGGATGGTATTACCAACCGGCTCACCCATCTGAAGCCTACACCCGCACCACTCGATGCAATTTTGCGTGTTCATCCTCGCTCCTATCTAAACCGGCTGGAAACCGCAGCACTACTTGGTGGTAATCTGGATGCCGATACCTATTTGACCCATGATAGCTATCAAGCTGCGCTGCTCAGTGCAGGGGGGCTGGTCAATGTGGTGGATGCTGTCTTGCAAGGTCAAGCGCGCAACGGCATTTCGCTAGGTCGCCCTCCTGGTCATCATGCCATGCCGCAAACGGGTATGGGCTTTTGCCTGCTCGCCAATGTGAGTATTGCGGCGCGCTGGGCACAGGATCAGTACAGCATTGGCCGCGTGCTGATTGTGGATTTTGATGTCCATCACGGTAACGGCACCCAAGAAGTCTTTTATCGTGACCCTTCGGTACTCTTTTTCAGTACCCACCAATATCCTTTTTATCCTGGCACTGGCGCGGCTCAAGAGACTGGCGAAGGCAAAGCAGATGGCTCTACCATCAACGTGCCGCTGCCAGCCGGTGTGGGCGATGTAGGCTATCTGACCCTGTTCCAGCAGCTTTTGGCTCCTGCTGCACGTCTCTTTCGTCCTGAAATGATCCTGGTCTCGGCAGGGTATGATGGTCACTGGCTGGATCCATTAGCCAATATGCGCTTGAGCATTCCTGGCTATACACGATTGCTGGACGAGTTATTGGGGCTTGCGGATGAACTCTGCGCGGGGCGGCTGGTGGTTGCACTGGAGGGTGGCTATCACATCGGCGCGCTTTCGCACTCGGTACTCAGTGCCGTGCGCCTGCTCAGCGGCAGTTCGCAAGGAGTGAGTGATCCCTTTGGCCCTGCTCCCGCCCCCGAACGGGACATTGCGCCTCTGCTGGAGAAGTTGCGCAAACTGCACCACATTCCCGACGAGCCGTATTATTCGTTGGGGCGGTAGCTGACTAAGACGAACCAACTGGCAAGTTATTCGTGCGGACGTACGATATATAATCGCTCCATACCACTCTAGGCCATTTCATTGGCTTGAATGGCGCGATTAATTTCCTCCATGTTTGCCTGCACATACAACCATGCGTTGACTAGATCAGCAGCATGTAATGTCGGATAGTTCTCCAAGATGTTTGCTTCACTCCAACCTAATCGCCGGTAGTTCTCCAAGACCCAAACTGGAATACGTGTATTCGTAATTCGTGCCTCACCACCGACCACATTTTGAGTTTTTTCAATTGCCGACCATTCTAAGCCCAATTCTTCGGCAAGTCGTTGGACAAGCTGCGCTTTTTCCTTGTAACTCAATTCGGCAATTTTCTCTTCCAATTCTGCTAGGGACATAAGCTGCTCTTGTCACTAGGTGTTTCTACACATAATCTCGTGGCAAACATCGGTATCGCCTTTGAGGCAACTAATAATCCAGATGTGCTCTTCATTCCCCGTGTAGACGACTAGAACACGTGCCATGTAATACACACTGTCATTCCGCGCCCAATGGGCTCCTGCCTCTGGGCGCGGAATGACAAATTAGCAACTTGGGTTAGTTAGGCCTGTATACTCCCCTCAAGCGCAAGCCGGAGCGTCTGCCTTCCAGCGGTTGAGGGGCGCGAGCTCTTTTTGTTGCGCCAAGCGGCTGCGCGTTTGATACCACAAGTCGGCCCACGCTTCGGCATCGTGGAGTTCTGTCTTCGGATTGCTCTGGCTGCGCGCAACGAAACCGGGGAAGGCTTCGCGTCCTGTTGTCTGCCCGATGGGGTTGTAACGCAGGTCAAAGCTCCAGCGGATGTCATCGCTATTATTAGAAAGCGAAGCGTGGCAAGTGCGCCGGTGCATAAAAAGGGCTCCCCCTTGTCGCAAGGGTACGGAGACACTATCTTCCTTGCGGAAAAAGTGTTCGGGAATGTGC
>CAMPHP010000613.1 GCA_946885925.1 uncultured Litorilinea sp. | reverse complement strand
GGCCCATTCCTTGTGTACTCATGGTCTCACGGCGGCACTGGCTCCTGAATCACACCAGCAGGCAACACACAAAAACAGCGCTGAACCCCAAAGAGCACAATAGATGCTTGCGGAATCATACGGCGAGAACTTGA
The DNA here is from genome assembly GCA_946885925.1 of uncultured Litorilinea sp. The sequence continues at coordinate 3,407 of CAMPHP010000613.1, read as the reverse complement.
GGCAAGGACTTGAGGCGAGAACTTGATTGGCGATTGTTGGTTAAACCACCTACCTCTTGTTAAACTGACGTTACACTGTTGCATAATTGAATTAATTGAATATGGTCAGCCTGTCCTAGGCACTCGTTTGGACTTATCATCACAAATAAGCGTGACCACCTTCCGCGGAGTTCGGGAACCCTCTGGGTGACATCGAAGAAGGTTGATGCCGGACGATTAGCCTAACAGTCTATTCCTGCAACTTCTATCACTACTTTTCTTGTAATTTTCTTGTGAGGAACACTATGCAACTTACAGATAAAGTCGCTTTTGTGACTGGTGCTGGGTCAGGGTTGGGTAAAGCCGCGGCCATCAAATTCGCCAAAGAGGGTGCGAAGGTTGCGGCATTGAGCCGTACCGAAAAGCAGATCAACGAAGTCGCCCAAGAGATCAAGACCGGCGGGGGCGAGGCCATCGCCATTAAGGGTGATGTCTCGAAACCCGAAGAGATGCAAGCAGCGGTGCAACAGATTATCGACACCTGGGGAAGGCTGGATATTGTCGTTGCCAATGCGGGCATCAATGGTGTTTGGGCAGCGCTAGAAGAGCTAACGCCCGAAGATTGGGACACAACCCTGGACATTAACCTCAAGGGCACCTTCCTCACTGTAAAGTACGCCGTGCCCTATTTGAAGAAGCAGGGTGGAGCCGTAGTCGTGGTCTCTTCGGTCAATGGCACACGCATGTTTAGCAATACAGGTGCGACAGCCTACTCTTGCTCAAAGGCAGCGCAGGTCGCCTTTACCAAAATGGTGGCGCTGGAACTTGCTCCTCACAAAGTGCGCGTCAATTGCATCTGCCCCGGCTGGATCTCCTCTGAGATCAACGAGAATACAGTTCTGCGTAATGCCCATATTAAGTATCCGGTAGAATACCCCAAAGGCACGGTCCCGCTGACTGGAGGCAAGCCAGGCAGTCCCGAGCAAGTAGCAGATCTCATCTACTTCCTTTCTTCCGATGCCGCTAGTCACATCACGGGAACCGAAATGTGGATTGATGGCGGCCAATCATTACTCCAAGGCTGATACAGAACAGGTTGGAATAGAAACAAGACCATGAAGATCACCAATGTTACGCCCATGACGATGGGCACAGAATGGCGCAACATCACTTTTGTCAAGGTGGAGACCGACGAAGGATTGGTAGGCATTGCCGACTCGCGCATTATCAACCGCACCGAAGCGGTGCTCGGCTATCTCAAAGAAGCCGTACCCCGCTATGTCCTGGGCAGTGATCCCTTTAACATTGAGCAATTGGTCAACCGCATGTATATCGAGGATTATGGCCGCGCCGGAGAATTGGTGATGACTGGCATTGCCCTAATCGAGATGGCCTGCTGGGATATCATCGGCCAAGCAGTGAATCAGCCAGTCTACAGGCTGCTGGGCGGTGCTGTGCGTGACAAGATCAAAGCCTATGCCAATGGCTGGTATACAGTGGAGCGCACGCCAGAGGAGTTCCATGCCGCAGCCCGGCGTGTGGTCGAGCGTGGCTATCGTGCCCTCAAATTTGATCCCTTTGGCGCAGGCTTTTATGAAATGGAGCGCACGGAGAAGGTCAAGGTGATCGGTTTGGTTGAGGCTGTACGCGATGCCGTGGGGCCAGAGGTCGAAATCCTGATCGAAATGCATGGGCGCTTTAACCCGATCACAGCCATTGAGTTTGCCCGTATGCTAGCTCCCTTCGAGCCAAGCTGGCTGGAAGAACCCGTGCCGCCGGAGAATACGGCTGCGCTCAAAAAGGTTGCAGATGCCGTTGCGCCATTAGGCATTCCCATCGCCACGGGTGAACGGCTCCACACCACTTTCGAATATCGCGAACTTTTTGAGCTACAGGCTGCTGATATTATCCAAACCGATATCACCCACTTTGGCGGCATTCTCAACACCAAGAAAGTAGCTGCCTGGGCCAACAACTACTATATGTTGATTGCGCCCCACAACGTAGGCGGCCCGGTCTCGACTGCGGCGGCACTGCATCTAGACGCGGCAACCACCAACTTTAAGATTCAAGAATACTTCAACGATTTTGCCGAAGCCTTTGTCAAGGAAGCCGCCACAGGGCTGCCCGAAGTGGTAGATGGCTACTTTGCCTTGCCCGAAGGGCCAGGGCTAGGTCTCAAACTCAACGAAGATGTCATCGCTGCCCATCCCCAACGTTCTTCGCTGCACTTCAACCTCTACGCCGAAGATTGGCAAAAACGCCAGGTCCAGAGTTCACACTAGTCTGCCAAGTACTCTGGCAAGCGGGCGGCTCATGCATGAGCCGCCCGTTCTTTGCGGCACGAGTTATCTTGGATACTCAACATTCCAAAACTCTCGATAACCGGACTCCACCAGCGGTACCATCTTCTCAAACCACTCGCCAAACTCCGGCAGGGCAAACTCGCGCTTTTGGGCTTCCTCATAGGCGGCAAAATTCTCGAAAGTAAACTCCGCAACAATCGTAAAAAAGGGGCCGCTGGCATCCGTCAACACACGGAAATTTTGCCCCCCTTCCCATATCTCCATCATACTGAGGAGATGCTCAACCAAGGCATCACCCATGCCATACTTTGCCCGGAACACATTGCGAACCAGCAACATAGTAGCTCCTCCTCATGTAACAAGTTCTACACAGGCGTTTTAGGCGATAGATAGTATTTGGTTAGAAACTAAGAAAGAAAACCAGAGAGGTAAGTTCACGGGCAAGTGTCGCACAAGTTCCGACGCTTGTCCAGGTGATTTTCCGCGCCGAGATCACACCAACAACTCTCCACATGCCATGCGTTCATACGCTGCCAATCCCTGCTGTACCCGCTCCCACCAGATACCGTCGGCCCATTTTTGTGGCGACCAAGCGATCAATAAAAAGAACAAACAACGAATGACCGACGCTCGGTAGTCATAAAGCACATCTTCCCAGCCATATCCCAACACACCTACCGCAGCGATGCGCTCACAGTAGCGGGCCAACATAGCACTTTCCAACCCTGGATGCTGCGCCAACGACCAATGGCAAGCCATCAAATAAGCCAGGTCATCTGTCCCCGTATCTACACGCCAACTATCCCAATCAATCAGTTTCACACTGTCCACCGCCGGATCGGCAGGATAGAGAAAATTCAGCGGATGGGGATCCCGATGGACAAGCGTCACACTCTTTCCAGCAATGACCCTAGCACGCCGCTGCGCCGGCCAAGTCGAGGCCACAGCACTTAGCACATGCTGTTGGTCACTGTTTAACTCGTTACCCACAAAATCAAACAAAGCCGCCAGTTTACTTTGGGCGCTTCTAATAAAACCGTCTATCACCTCATTTGTTAGATACTCACCTACTTGATGCCCTAACCACGGATGCTCCCACCAAAAGCCGTGAAAGTTAGCGTA
>CAMPHP010000612.1 GCA_946885925.1 uncultured Litorilinea sp. | reverse complement strand
CACTCTGCTGTTGGTGACCCGCTTGCTCATGCCAGTAGCCCGGACAACCTTGCTTTTCGAATTTATAGCACTTTGGATGGTTTGGATACTCCTCCTAACGATTCATTGGCCGATGCGTCAAATTACAATCTGGTCGTGGCAACAGTATGAGCGTGTGCAAAGTTTATTGAAGGAGACGCGTGACCGCAGCAGTGAATTAGCGCAACTCTTGGACGACTTGATGCACGCCAATCGCCAACTTGATCTGCTGAATGAAAGGTTGGCAGCCACACGGCTGCTAGCCGAGGAAGCACATAAATCAAAGGCAACCTTTGTGGCGAAAGTAAGCCACGAGTTCCGAACACCACTCAACATGATCATCGGGTTGACTGACTTGTTGATGGAAACACCTGATGTCTATGGCGAACGCCTACCCCTTGCGCTATTGGAGGACCTAAAGATTGTTCACCGCAACTGCACTCATTTGGCGAGCATGGTGAATGATGTGCTGGATATTAGTCAAACAGAGGCAGGGCGTCTTTCACTACGCCGGGAATGGGTTGATCTGCGTGAGGACGTTGCGATTTCACTGGAGGTAGTCCAGCCTTTGTTGGAAAAGAAGAAACTTGCGCTGCATCTATGCCTGCATGAAGGTCTACCAGATGTCTACTGTGACCGCACGCGTATTCGACAAGTGTTACTTAACTTAGTCAGTAACGCAGCACGTTACACTGAGCAAGGCTCGATCCAGGTAGAGGTTAAATCACAGGAGCAAGCCATACTTGTAAATGTACGTGACACAGGGCCAGGCATTCCCGAAGCTGATCTCGAACGAATCTTTGAGCCTTTCGCCCAAAGCGCCAATGGTGTTTGGCGTGACCGCAGTGGCAGCGGCCTAGGGTTGACCATCAGTCGGCAATTTATCGAACTACACGGAGGTACGATCTGGGTAGAAAGTGAAGTAGGTAAGGGCAGTACCTTTTCATTTAGGTTGCCCGTTTTCCCGCCAACGCAGCCATTAGCTCCCTCGAACCGCTGGCTCAATGAAGAATGGATTTGGTTAGAACGCAGCGAACGTGCGCCGATCCCTAAGCTGCCCTATCAACAGCGCATTGTGCTGCAAGACGCAACTGGGGAACTTCATAACCTGTTCACGGAAATTGAAGAAGAGATCGAATTCATCAATGCACTTAACTTAGATGCGGTGGAGGAAGCGGTGAAGACACTCCCAGCACACGCCGTGATTGTTACCGCCAGTAAACCGGACCAACTTTGGGATGAGATAGATGCAGCGCGAGAGCGACTGCCCGACACGCCCATCGTAGGCTATGTTATGCCCGCCGCCTTAGAGCAAGAACTGCGTGCAGGAATCTTTGACTACCTGATCAAGCCTGTCACAAGAGCGGATTTGCGCGAGGTCATCCAATCTGCATCCAACTTGTCAGCCAAGGAGGTGCAGCAGGTGTTAGTCGTGGATGACGATGATGACTTTCGCCATTTACTTTCGCGTATGCTTATTGCCCTCATCCCTACATTAGTCGTCACGACAGCATGTGATGGAGCGCAGGCTTTGGCACTATTAGAGGTGCAGTCGCCGGATCTCATCTTTCTAGATATAAGTATGCCCAACATGGATGGGTGGGAGATATTAGCCTTTAAGGAACAGGCAGAGAAGTTGCGCCATATTCCCGTAGCCATTATCTCGGCGCAAGACCCAGCCACATTGAGCCACCAAAGTGGAACCTTGCTGGCTACAATTAGCGAAGGTATCCCCACCAGTAAGCTTGTACGCTGTACGTTGGCCCTGTCTAATTTACTCTTGAAGCCTGACTCATAGCGCTATCCAGTGCGTGAAGGAAATCTTGCCGATGAACAGGTTTCGGGAGGTAGAGTGAGGCCCCCAGGGCAAGGGCCAATTCTTTTTGGCGAATTACTGAGCAGATGATCACGGGGATATTCGATGTAGCTGGATTTTCGTGCAAGCGCGTCAATACCTCCCATCCGTCAATATCGGGCAGCATTACATCGAGTACTACAACATCTGGAGCGATCTCTGCCAGCCGCTCAAAAAGTTGCTGCCCTTGTCCCACGTGAGTGATGGAATAGCGGGTACGCTCGGTATAACGCCGATAGAAATGGACAAGATCATGATTGTCATCCACGACCAACACCGTCACAGATGGTTGATAGGGGAGCGAGATGTAGAAGCCTTGCTTGGTATCTTCATGCCGGATTTGTAGCCCTCCACCGAGCGCGGCGAGGGTTTCGCGCATGAATTCACTATCCAAGTGCTGTTCGGTAGGGACCGGTTCACCAACAATGGCAAGTTCAATGACATCACCGTTGCGTTGCCCGTAGCACGTAATTTCACCCTGGTGCATAACAGCAAGCAACTTCTGAATGGCGATAATCACCAGTTGGCGCAACAGTGACGGGTGCATCCGCGCAGCCAATGGTGGAGTACCTAGTCCTTGTACGAATTGTACCCTAATTGTGACATTGCTGCTTCCGACCAAGCGATTTTCAAGTTGGCGGACATGCTCTAGAATGGTGCCAATTTCTGCTACTGTGTTGGGGTCGTTTTGCTGCAATGCAGCTACCGCTTGTTGGACTTGCATCCGCCATGCCGCATTTACCTCAAGTTCGTCATCCGTGTCCGGCGCAACATCACTCATCCCCATCGTCGTACTTGTGATACTTTGCGTTGGCGTCAATGTCAGAACAGGTTGGATATTTTCCGATTGAGGCAACTGGCTCTGATCATACTGCTCCCATAGTTGCTGAGCTAACATCAATACAGCTTGTTGTTGTTCTCGACGCAGATGACGAGGCGTGATACCAAGTCGTTCAGCCGTTTCTTCTTGGGTCAACTCTTGGACATAACGACTGGCAAGCAATTCATACATGCGTCGGCTACGCGCCCTGGCGGGCACATCGGCCCCTGGTCGTAGATGATCAATAGCGGCGATCATCATCTGCTTAAAGTGCTTCGGCTTTTCTAGCAGTTGAGGCGACTTGGGCGAAGATGATTGTAACTCTTGTGACGAACTGATTAACCTATAAAGCTCTGCGGGTGGCTGGTACAACGGATCGTAGAGATGAACCAAAGCGTTGAGCAAGTGTTTCTCAAATTCCTCAAAAGTCATCATGTCCGCAAAGTTTCCTATTAATGTCCGCTTAAAGACCTTGTCAGAAGAGCCGTCACTTCATAGACTATAGCTATTCTCACGCAGTTAAAGTAGCATACCCATTTTGCCGCGTCAAACAGTCTCGGTCACTTGCAGGAGCCCCCAGGCAAGTTTTTTGCCTGTCCTCAATCACCAACCTTGATCAAAATTTTACGCGCGGTAGGGTGGGAGCCAAGCTCCGTCCGGCCATTTTTGCATATTTCAGCATCCTCCTGTTCCAAATTCAACCTGTCCCAGTCTCATCTTGTTTCAATTCAAAGGAGCCAAGAAGTATGATTATTGCACGCAGTTCAACGTTGAGTCGTCGCAATTTTTTGCGGATGGCTGGACTTGGAGTCACTGGTGTTGCTCTTGCAGCTTGCGCCGCTCCTGGTGC
>CAMPHP010000611.1 GCA_946885925.1 uncultured Litorilinea sp. | reverse complement strand
AGAGAAGATCAATGAAGGGAAGAGCAAGGAAGGGAAGAGCAATGGCTAAGCTAGAGTTGGTTGACAGTGGTATTCTCTACATCAATCAAGACCCGGCGCATTATCATGTCTTTGCCTCACATGCTCACCCGCTGCAACTTTCTACTGAGGAATACGTTGCCACATACCAGCGTGGCGATGGCATGTATGCCACCAATACCAACATTGCACTGGCGCGTTCGCTCGATAGTGGGGTGACTTGGCAACATGAGGGTTTTCTGCACGATAAAAGTGGTGACAAGCGACCCTACTCGTATCATGATGGCTTCCTCTCACAGATGCGCGATGGAACACTCGTCGTCTTTGCCTTCCGCGCCGACCGCTCCCAGCCGGACAAGCCTATGTTTAGCCCAAGTGGCGGCTTAATTGATAACGAGCCTGTCCTCTTTTTCTCAAGTGATAAGGGCCATACATGGACCAATCCACAGCCAGTCCAATTGCCACCTGGCCTTGTTGCCACGCCTGCCAGCCCGATTGTGGAGTTGGCTGATGGACGCTGGTTAGCCACCTATGACCAGTGGCACGGCTATGATGACGACCGGCCCTACCAACCCATCATGTTAGCCTTTGCTTCAGCGGATTGCGGGCGCACCTGGCAGGAACTAGGGGTGATGGCTGATGGTGCTGCGATAGGCAAAGGCTTCTGGCATGGCAAGACGATTCGTTTGGCGGATGATCGCTTGTACACCTTGTATTGGGCCGCAGACATGACGCAGCCTGATATAGGCCCTGTGAATTTGCCCATTCACTATGCCATGACCAGCGCGCAGAATCCGCAGTGGGCAATGCCCCAGCCAACTTCTATCCCTGGACAAACCAACTGGCCCACGCAGCTGCCCGATGGCACACTCTGCGCCATTTATACCTTGCGTGAGGCAGAGCAGCCCGGTTTTCTCGTTGTGCTTTCCACCGATGGCGGGCAAACTTGGGACTTGGAGAACCAGGTACGTGTCTGGGATGCGACTGGCTGGACACACATCGGCATTAGTTCGCCGGAAAAGTACCCGCGCAGCCATGACACCATCGCGTTTGGCGCACCCACGTTGATGACAACTCTAGAAGGCGACCTGTATGCAAGCTGGTGGTGCACCTACGCCAGCCTCACCCATATTCGCTGGGCGCGCCTGCGCTTGGTATGAATCCTACTCACTTCTGTCTTTCTGCGTAAATCTCAAAAAGGAGGAAGAATGGCTCGTTATCCGCAGGCAATTCTAGTGTCCTGTGAAATTCCCTGGGATGAGAACGAAAGGGTGTTGGAAGATGTTTTCCGCCGCGAGGTGCGCCACGTCCTCAAACATTTCAACCATCTTTACATCTTTGGCACAGCAGGTGAGGGGTACGCAGTGGACAGTGCGCGTTTCCGGCAAATTGTCGATCTTTTCTATGAAGAGACACGCGGCGAGAATGTTCATCCGATGGTTGGCGTAATTGGGCTTTCAACAGCCAATATTGTCGAGCGAATTGCCTATGCCCACGACGTAGGCTTTCGCACCTTTCAGATCTCCTTGCCTGCTTGGGGTGTGCTGAACGACATAGAATTGATGACCTTTTTTAGGGATGTTTGTAGCACTTTTCCAGACGCACAATTTCTTCACTATAACCTGCCGCGCACCAAGCGCGTGCTAGAGGCAGCAGAATACCGGCGGCTGATTGATGCTGTACCCAATCTGGTTGCCACCAAAAATACGGGTGGGGGCATGGCGCGGGCTACCAGTTTGCTCAAGCAAGCTGGTGAGTTGCAACATTTCTTTGGCGAAGAGAATTTTCCCCACGGCTGCATGGCTGGCGAATGTTCGCTCCTCGCCTCGTTCGCACCCATGTCACCACACAAAACCATTGAATTGTTTGAGGCCGGACGCACAAAGCAAATTGCTCCTTTGTTCAAGCTGCAAAAGGAATTCCATGACATGATGATGGATGTACTTGGTCCAGTTTTGCGTGAGGGCCGGATTGATGGTGCTTATGACAAAATGTTGGTGCGCCTGGGTGGATTGGAAGAAATGCCGCTACGCTTGCTCTCGCCCTATCAAGGCTTTACAGAGGAGCAATACCAGGCGTGCAAGCAAGTCCTCCACGAAAAATATCCCGGCTGGCTTGCCGTTGAAGCCCGCCCTGTATAGAGGCCAAGTATAGAACCAGCGTCTATGAACTCCCTACGTTTCAAAGCATGGATAGCGATCTTTGATCACGTTGTCTGCTCACAGAGATAACGTGATTTGGGGCAAAAAGCTACTGAATCCGTGACAGCGCAAACTCCAACAGCGCGGGCACCTGCTCCACGGCGACACCACCACCTTGAGCAAACTCAGGACGGCCCCCGCCCCCTCCACCAAAGGCTTTGAGCGCATCGCGTAACAAGTTGCCCATGTGCATCTCGACACCGGCACTGCGCGCAAAGATCACAGTCGCCTTGCCACCCGCGGTTGTCGCCAGTAATGCAATCGTGTTCGGGCGCGCTTGCAGCAGATTGGCAAGTGTCTTGACTGCATCCACCGAGCGATCTGCCCATACCTGTGTGACTACTTGCTGTTCGCCCATACGAATTGCCGTCGCTGCTACCCCTTCCACCTCATAGGCCAACAACTCGGTCGTTAGCTCATCTACCTGACTCTGAAGCGTTTTTACCTGCTCTTGGCCGCGCGCCAGCAGTTCTGGAACCTGGGCAATGTCAGTGCTATAGACCGCCGCAGCCTGGGTCAGCAAGTCGTGCTTAAGGCGATAGTCTGCCAGCGCACGCTTGCCACAGAGGAAGGTAATGCGCGTTTGTCCACGCCGCCGCTCTTGGCGCAGCAGCTTAATCGGGCCAATTTCGGCAGTGGTGCGAACATGGGTACCACCGCAGGCCGAGTAGTCAAGTTCGTGGATTTCCACAATGCGGATCTGTCCGCTGACCTTGGGCGGGCGGCGGAGGGGCACGCGTGGCAACTCTGCATCACTCACAAAATAGCTGGTGATGGGCAGCGCGGCATAGACCAGATCACTGGCTGCCTGCTCGACTTGGGCCAGTTGTTCGGGCGTAACCGCTGCTGCATCGAGATCCAGCGTGGACTCCTCCTCACCGAAGTGCACAGAGACTGTCTCCATACGCAAGAGGCGGTAAAAGAGTTGCGAAAGTAGATGCTGCCCTGAATGTTGCTGCATATGGTCATAGCGACGTGCCCAATCAATGACTCCGTGGACAGGGCGAGGAACTGGTATGCTCTCCGGTCGTTCAGCCAGCAGATGGTAAATCTGTCCATCTTCCCCAACTACAACATCAACCACGGGCCAATTGTTAAGCGTGCCCAGGTCATGCGCCTGCCCGCCAGAGGTGGGGTAGAAGTAGCTCTGATCCAGCAGCAAGGCTAGACGACCTTCATACTCAGTCAGCGCCAGCAGCGTGGCATCAAATTCTGACGTGTAGGAATCAGTATAGTAAGAACGTTGAGTGATCATCTGGTTTTCGATTTGGTGTCAAGGGATAATCCCTGTTAGCATATTTGTTCTCTCCGGCTTTCCTTGCATA
>CAMPHP010000610.1 GCA_946885925.1 uncultured Litorilinea sp. | reverse complement strand
ACTCGAAGAAGCCATCAATCTCTATCAAGGTGACTTCGCCGGAGAATTTGTCGATGGAGAGTGGCACCACTTCCACCGGACAACCCTGCTCCAGGCATATCTTGAGGCACTGATAACGCTGGGCGGTATCCAATTTGAGGCCGAACAGTACAGTCAGGCCATCACCACCTACCAACGCGCGCTTGCCAAGGACCCATACCTGGAAGAGGCGCACCAGGAACTCATCCGCTGTTATGCGCGTCTCAGCAAACGCAGCCAAGCTCTACGCCAGTACGATGCGCTTGTTGCGGCACTAGCCGAACTCAACGCAACACCCTCCACCGAGAGCCAACGGCTCATCGAACGCCTGCGCCTCAGTGAACTTCTTTAAGGCAAAATTCCAAGCGACTTTAGACATTTTTTAGATGCTCCATGCTAGGTTCGTAGCCATCCGACGAGCTTTGGTCAATACGTTCATGTTCAACACATCATGTTCAACGCATCATGTTCAACGCATCACGTTCAATGCATCACGTTCAATGCATAAGGAGCAATATATGTTGCGATATGTTCCGCGCTCTGCTGTTTGGCTGCTGAGCCTGCTTGGAGCCATAACGTTGCTGCTCGCCAATCCTTGGGGCACAGCAACGAACTCCGCTGTTCAAGCTGCCATCACAGATACGCCGGTGCCCCTTGTCACCGGCAATGTAGAAGAATGGTCAAGCGATGGACACATCGTATGGTGGGCCAATAACTGTTTTGCTGAGGAATTTGCGACAATAGCGACTCTCACACGCGCCATAGTCCTTATCCCACCGGTCAGCAGCAATACAGTGGAGTCAATTGACGACGGTGAGCGCTGCAATACCTATCGAAACCAATTAGCCTCCTCGTACAATGCATTCGATCCCCGCAATGGTGTCTATTACTTCAGCCAGACCTTTATCCAGAATCAGGAGCAGGGGCAAATCATACGGATGCCCAGAAATGCGCCGTTCACGCCGCAAGTCATAAAGACACTCAACAACAGCGAATATCCGTCGGATGCATTTGTGGAGGCAGGTGGTTACCTCTACTGGGTTGCCTTCTCAAGCAACAAAATCCTTCGCACGCTCCAGGATGGCAGCGGCAACATTGAAACAGTCGCCGATACGGCCCCTTCCCCAACCGATGCAATCGTGGTAGGCAATACTGTCTATTGGGCAGATAGCACGGGCATCTTTGGAATAGGCATTGGCTGTGGATCACTGCCTTGTACGGACCAGAAGCAGCAGTTTGACGACTTTGGAGCGAACACAAGCGCCCACGGATTGCTCTACCAATCCCTCTCTGGTGGGGTTCTTGGTGATTCCTACCGTATCTACTGGGTAGAACGGGTCACTAGCGGTGCGAACTCTAATTACAAGATCAACTATCGCTCATGCAATACCATTGTCGTCTGTTTTACGCTCCCGCCTGTAGGACAGGTATCCCCTCCACCGCCCAACTTTTACACAGCCACGCCCAACTGGCGGATAGGCAACTTGGTCCTTGCCAATAACAATATTTACTGGACCGAAGCGGATCACAGCACTGTTAACAACAACAATGGCGACGTAAAGCGTAGAGCCTATAACGCGACTACGCCGGGTGCTGATACCATCGCCACGGGGCAAGCAAAAATCGATGATCAGATCTACAGCGACAGCGAATTTTTCCCTCAGGAGATCTTCTTTGCTCGCCAAAATACTGGCGTCTACAGCCTGCCACTGGATGCCCAGGCGATCACGCGCGATTTCAAAGCCGATAGCCTAGAAGTAACACAGGTCGTCCAGGACTTGGGAAACAACACCCCCCTCATTGCCACAAGAACAACCTATGTACGCGCCTATGGCAGGCAGATCTCTGGCCCTAGTGCCGCCAACGTTGAAGCGCGCCTGGTTGGGACTCGAAATGGAGTCCCGCTGCCTGGGTCGCCCCTGCAACCCATTAACGGGGTACGCGCGCTGACCTCTGGCGGCAGCAATGACCGCGCCTTGCTCAAAGACAGCTGGAACTTCCATCTCCCTGCCAACTGGACCGACGCCGGAAATATCACCCTGCAATTGGAGATTGACCCGCGCCGTACTCATACTGATCCAAATCTTGCTGATAACGCAGTCAATAGGACTGTTACCTTCCAGAATCAGCCCCCTGTCTGTGTCTGGACAGTGCCGGTACGCACGCACAATCCAAAACCATCAACAAAAGATCCCAACTTCCCGGCAATGGTGAACAAGTTCCAACAGCTTTGGCCGGTTCCCGAAGTGTGGGTCTACCGCGATACCAATCCTGTAGAAGAGCTAGAGGTCTGCTGGTATGGACCATTCCCCTATCCTTGCTATGGCCCCTATGAGTTGACAGACGGGTGGGGAATTACCAATGGCATCCCCGACCGCGACAAAGTAATTGTCTCGCTCTGGGCGCGCGCATTGACCACCTTCAACCCCGATGCCTGTGACAATATCGGCGCGCCCACACACTTCATGGGCATGGTTCATCCCGACGCAAACACAGGCAACGTGCAGGGGTATGCCAGCACAATAAGAAAGCAGTCATGGGTAAAATTGCGTGGTCATGTGCCCTATCCACTACCTGCTGGATGGCATCTGGTTCCAGAAGGCAGCACGATGGCGCAGGAGTTGGCACATAATCATGGACGCAAGCATGTAGATTGCGGCGGGCCAGATGGCATTGACACATCTTACCCATACCCACCCTGCAACCTTGACTTCAACAGCCAAAGCAATTCCTATGGCTTTGACGTGACCACGCTCCAACCCATCCGTCCAACGGATGCAGCAGATTTCATGTCCTATGCCTCGAAGAGATGGGTAAGCCCCTACACCTTTAAGGCGCTGCTCAATAAATTTATGTCAACAAACATCGCGTCTACTGCTACCGCACCGGATGAGGCAGATGCGGGCAACAGTGTCTTTGTCACTGGGTTGGTGGACACAGAGAATAACCGCGGCGAAATCACCCTGGTCCTGGTACTACCCACAGAGTCAGTGCCGCCAGGCACACGACAATCGATCCGCGTGCAAGCCGCGGGAGTTCTGCATGAAGAAGGGCCACATGCGGTCTTCAAACTACGGCTGCTCGATTCTGGCGGCACGGTACTGGTCGAACGCATACTCACGCTGACGCCACTCGATGACCATACCCCCGACGGCAGTTCAGCAATGTTTGCCGATTTGTTCGCCCAGCCGGACGGACAGGTCGCCACAGTTCAACTGCTAGCCGACGACACCGTCATTCACACCATGACCCCAGGCGTGAATCCACCTGCTGTCACCGTCCAGCAGCCAAGCAATGGCGCGGTGATAGAAAACAATCTCACCATCCAATGGACAGCCAACGATCCTGACCCCGATGACCGGCTGCTCTTCACCGTCCAATACAGCCATGACAATGGCACAAGCTGGCACACAATTGCACTCAATCGCCCTGGTACTGACGACCCAAACAACAGCTTAACCTTGGATGACCTCGGCTCGTTGCAGGGCAGTGAAACCAACACCGCGCTCGTGCGAGTACTGGCGAGT
>CAMPHP010000609.1 GCA_946885925.1 uncultured Litorilinea sp. | reverse complement strand
AAGAAGCTTATCACTTATTTAACGATCACATCTGCATCAGTGCTTGGCGCTTGCGTTTCAGTGCTGGATGCCTTACTTTGCGTATTGCCATTTCCGTTTCGGGTACGCCACTGCTCTACATTCTGGAGCCACTTGGGTCTCCGGCGCAACGTTGCCACATCCGCCGCGCCATAGCGCAACGGCACGCCTGCTGCACGCTGTTCAATCCACCGGCCCAAGGCATAAATGGGTGCGCCTAACGTATATCGCCACAATTGCAGCAGCAACCAGCCCAGCCCACTCGCCACAATGGCTTGCCATGTCTCCAACCCCAACCCAGCCCGCACCCCAATCACAACTGCCAACAATGTCCACAATGACAACAGTACACCAAAGGGGCTGCCAAAAAAGGGAGTCAATTCAAAAAAGGCTAACAGTTGGGGCGCATAGGCCAGGCCTACCGCCGCCGCCACTGCCATCCATGACACATCAGCACCAAAGGCATAGACGCCCACCAGCCACACACTCGCCACCCAAAGCGCGTAACCACTCATATAACCAATTACTGCGGCGAGTACTGCCAGGATAAAGCGGCGCGGGCGTACGTGGTTGATGAACAATACCAAGCTTTGACCCATTTCTTGCGACAACCCAGCCAATCCCACCACGAGCAGTGCCATCCAGAGGCCCTGGCGCGAGTGTTGGACGGCTACATAAATCGACTCATCGAGGGTTAACGCCTGCAAGATGGCTTTCGCTAATGAGGGTAATTCCATCATGGGTACAATCTTAAACGCAATATTCCTTAAGCGATCATGAGAATGCTCTGGATAGATTATAACACGGCAAATATCCAAGAGTGTCGCTTAAGCGCCAACATTGGTATTCATGCTTGGCTGGAGTATACTGACGCCGTTACAGCAATTCCCCAGTAGAGGTGATCTCGTAAAGGTGATCTCGTACGGTTGCTCTGCTGGTAGATCCATCAAGTCGCCACTACCTAGCTGTTCTTTCTAGCTGTTCTTTTTTCATTTTTGTAAGTTATTATTTATGTTTGTCTAGCTGCGTCTTTCTATCTACATTTGTACCTGTTAAATTTTCATGTCACCACACGCATTCTTCCATAAATTTGCAGCACTCATCGGTGCGGTCATGATCATTGCTGGAATAGGCGTGGGAGCGCTGGCAATCGCGCAGCTTCCGATGCTCCCCGGCATCAGGAATAGTGCACTAGCCGCTTCTATAGGCGTATTCCAATCCCCCCTAGCCGAGCCAGATGTGCCATCCTCGCCCCCGGTCGTAGATGAACAGCCCATTGCCGCCAACCCTGGCGAGCGCCTTGTCGTTGCACTTGCGCCGGGTCTACCCACCGACCTAATCAGCACCACGACCGAGTTGGCGACTACCCACACGGATATTGTCATCACCTCCGTCGACGCGCCAGATAGCTCAGTAACCTTGAACTGGGAGGTAGTTGGAGGCGAACCTATCTACCAGCAGTTTTTCGCCGCCGCCACCCGCTTTGACACCATCAATCTCAACATACGTAGCCTGCATATTGAACGCGCTTGGAAAGGTGACCAACGCACCTTCAAGTCTATCGCTGTGTTGACCAGCAGCCTGCCCGCACTCACCCAATTGCTGGGTGAGCCGGGCGGTTCAGTCGTAGACTACGCCACCATCGAAGAAATAGTCGAGGCGAGTTGGGCAGAGCGCAACGTCTTGGCACTCGTACCCTTTGACCAATTGCAGCCCGCTTTGGCTGTCTTCACGGTGGATGGGCAGACACCTGTCGAGAATGCCGCCAAGTTTAACCCCTCAGCCTATCCGCTAGTCGCAACTGTCTATGCCCATATTGAGTCCACAGCCCCCAGCAATGTGCTCAGTCGCCTGAGTGCAGCATTGCCTGCTACCAACCGCAATAGCAGCAAACTTACAGTTGTTGCCATGACAGGTGTGACGGCAATGGTACGGCTCACTGCCGAGCAAATGGATCTACGCGGCCCCGCATGGCCCGCCGAAGTTGTCGGCCCGGAACTAGCAGCTGCCGATATTACGGCCATCAGCAACGAAGTCCCCTTTGTACCTGACTGCGAAACCAACACCGACGAGGAAAATCTGGTCTTTTGTAGCAAGCCGGAATATATGCAGACCTTACGGGCCTCCGGTGCAGACATCGTCGGCTTAACTGGCAACCACCAGAACGATTACGGTCTTGAAAATGCCCTGACCTCACTGGAAATTTATGCGGATGAGGGGTTGCCTGTATACGGGGGTGGTGCGGATAAGGCCAGCGCCTTTGCTCCTTTGATGATAGAACACAACGGCAACAAGCTCGCTTTTCTCGGGGCCAATAGTTATGGCCCACCCTCGGCATGGGCTACCGATTTTTCTCCCGGCAGCGCCCCCTTTGATCTAGCCATCATGTCCGCTGCCATCCGCAGCATCAAAGAAGCCAACGAGGCTGACGTCGTCTTTAGCGAACTGCAATACCAAGAGAGCTACGACGTAACCCCGCTCTATGATCAACGTCTTGACTTTAGCGCACTGGCACGCGCCGGAGCCGATGTGGTCACGGGTGTGCAAAGCCATGTGCCCCAGGCTGTGGAGTTCGTTGAGGGGCGTTTGATCCTCTACGGGTTGGGCAATCTCTATTTCGACCAGATGTGGACCGAAGAGACCCGCGAAGGACTCATTGTCAAACATACCATCTATGCGGGCCGCCACATCAGTACGCAAATTCTGCCGACGCTCTTGTTTGACTCTGGACAGCCTCGCTGGCCGGACCCAGAGCGCAGGGCTGCAATCTTGGCAAAAGTCTTAGGGGCCAGCGTTTGGGAATAAACATCTGGCAATAAGTGTCTGGAAATCATTGGGAATAATCTGAGAATTATAGGTAAAAGTACCGCGGAGGGGCGGTTACGCTTGCTGCGAACATCAGATTTCCGTATACTGCAACCGATTCGTGTTCTTTCATGAGGAGTAAGTTTGTATGACAAAAAGTGCCACACCTGGAGTTCGCACAACACGAACACGCCGCAAGACCGACAGCAACAATATCGGGATTTGGATTGTCGGTGTTTCCGCGGTCATTGTGCTCGTTGTCGTGTTGGCGATTGCCTTTAGCAGTCGTCCGGCTTCCGTAGCCGTTGATGCACCCGATCTGCCTGCCGAGTGGTTGGTCGGCACAACCATGGGCAACCCAGAGGCTCCTGTAACCATCCAGGCATGGGAAGACTTTATGTGCCCAGCTTGTCGCCAATGGACATCAACCGTCGAGCCACAGTTGATTGAAGATTACATCAAACCCGGTCAAGTGAAACTGGAATTCCACCAATTTCCGCTCTCGATCCATGCACCTGGAGCTGAGATGGCGGCAATGGCTAGCCTATGTGCCAACGACCAGAATGCATTCTGGCCCTATCACAACCGCCTCTTCCCTGCTCAAGACCAGGGTCAGGCTGGATTTACGATTGATGCATTAGTACGCTATGCCGACGAAGTGGGCATTGACAGTCGCGCACTGCTGGACTGTATGAGCAGCCAGAAATATCGCGGCGAAGTCACAGCC
>CAMPHP010000608.1 GCA_946885925.1 uncultured Litorilinea sp. | reverse complement strand
GTGGGTGACAAAGCTGCCGAACCACTAGTACTGCATGTCAATGTCGGGGATTGTATCCTAATTCGCCTTGCCAACGAGACGGAAGCAGGTTCGATTTCCTTCCATACGGATATGCTAGCTGCTGATCCGCAAGAGAGTCTTGGCGTGGAGGCTGGCTTTAACCTGCCGCAGTCGGTACTGCCAGGTGAAAGCCGTGTCTACACGTATTATGCCCATCCGGAGGTGGGGGAAACTGTGGCAATGGTGCGCGACTGGGGCAATATATTGGTAAATCCCGGCTTAGGACTCTATGGGGCCATTGTTGTGGGTGCAACAGGCAGCACCTATAGCGACCCGGTGACGGGAGCCGACATGGCACAGGAGGCAAGTTGGCGGGTAGATGTTCATCCAACTGACGCTCCGAGTTTCCGCGACTTTACGCTCTTTATGCAGGACGAGGATGAGATCATTGGCACGGCTGTCATGCCCTATAGCGAGTTTGTGGATGGTGTGGTGGGGCTAAATTATCAAAAAGCCCCTTTGGTGGGCAGGGGACAGAAGACAGTAGAGAGTTTTCAGAGTGCCATTCATGGCGATCCAGCTACGCCACGCCTGGAAGCTTTTGTGGGTGATCCCATCAAGTTGCATGTGCTAGTGCCTTATAGTGAGCAGGCGCACGTCTTTAATCTGGAAGGCCACCAGTGGCCTTTGGAACCAGATCGACTCAACTCAGATCTAGTCAGTTCGTTACAAGTGGGGGCGTTGGAAGCAATTACGATGATGCCACTGCCTGGTGCTGGTGGTGCGGCAGGGATGTCCGGCGATTACCTCTATGGTGATCACCGCGAGCCATTCCGAGAAGCGGGGTTGTGGGGGATCTTGCGCGTTTATGCACCTGACGCCACAGCTGCCGAGATCCAGCCATTACCTGTCAGGTAGAGGCATTCTTGATTGAAGATTGCCCACCTGCCATCCAAAATTTGTCAGCGCCCTCAGATATTGCTATAATTTATCTATCTGGTTGAGCTGTGCAACCGGAGCAATGCTGGGGGATAGTTTAATCGGCAGAACAATGGTCTCTGGAACCATCAGTTGGGGTTCGAATCCCTGTCCCCCAGCCAATGTAGTTGAAACAAGAAAAAGGCCTACCGTCGCCGCGGTAGGCCTTTTTCTTGTTCTAATCGTCTATTTCAATTTGCGTTATGATACGGCTGTTGGGGAAGCACTTTTTGATGAGCGGGTTCAGTAGCGCGCTAGAAGTCTTCTCTGGTTAGTGCATAGACTGATAGCAGTTCGCCTTCATGCATTTTCTTGCCCGAGTAGGTAAAGCCGCTCTTCAGGGCGACCTTTCTGGACGGCTCTAGCTCTGGAACGTCCATAACTGTGATAATGATCTTGTGGGCTATCTCGTGGCTAAATGCCCAGTGAGTAAGCGCTCGCACTGCTTCGGGAGTGAGTCCTTGTCTCTGGTAGTCTTCCAGGATGCTATAGCCGATCTCAACCGTGCCTTCTGCGTCCGGTGGTCCTATAAAGCCTGTTGCTCCGATGAGTAGGGGGAGTTGGTCTTGCCTGTTCAAAAGCATGTACCACTGCCGCCAGCCCCTCTGTTCGGGATTCTTGGAAAGCTTTTCTGAGAAGTATGCACAGACGGGTGCATCATAAACACCTGTAGGCCAAGTCGTGACTCGCGCACCAAGCAACTGTTCAAAGGATTCGCGCGTGCTTTTTCCCTCCAGAAAGGCCACTTCGCTGGCAGCTATCTCGGCGGAAGCGGCAAGGAGTGTAAGTCGTTCAGTCCTGATCTTCATCTACTGTTGCTTCCCCGCAATCACAATCGTCGGTTGCTGACCAAAGAGGCTAATCTCGATCTGTTTTTCGATAGTCAGGTTGGCGAAGGTAACAAGTTGAGGGACATTGGTTAGCACGACAATGCGCCCGCCATCTGCAAGCACCCGTTCCATTTCCGCACACGCATCGCGATAGAGTTGCCAGAGCGGCTTCTCAACCTCGACCTGACGGCCCCAGGGCATGTTGGTGACGATGCGCTCGACTGAGCCATCGGCTAGGGGCAGCGCGCGAGCATCCCATTGTTGCACATCGATCTCCACACCAGCGGCACTGGCATTTCGTTTGGCTGCGGCAATGGCCCCCGCATCTATATCGCCTCCCTGTGCATTGGCTCCCATAAGAGCTGCTTCGATGAGGATTGTTCCAGCTCCACCACAGGGATCGAGCACCGTGATACCTGGCGATACATGGGCAAGCATGAGGAGGGCTGCGGCAACAGAGGGCTTTAACGACCCTGGTACATGACCTTGCTTATAGGTGCGCCGGTGAAGAGGGGAGGAACCCAGACGCATGCCAACCAAGGCATCTTCGTGTTCAATAAAGATACGCAGATTGATTTCGCTCTCGCGGTCATCTTCCTGGTATTGCCAGCCAGTGATTGCCTCAACGCCTTTGGCAACTGCTAACTTGATTTCATCGACACTGTAGTTACGCTTTCCCACAAAGTTCGCAGAGACTGAGAAGGTGGGGACGTTGCTTAGTGGCTGGACTTGTGAGCGAATGTTAACGGCTTGCCAGAGGTCGAGAGCCATACTGAGTTGTTCAAGTAGTGCAAGCGTGCTGCGGTGTGGACCGATCTCGTGCCATTCGCCCACGCGGATAAATACGTCATCTACCGTGCGCAGAGCCAATAGGTTGGCTGCATGTCCTGTGTAGCGGGCATTGATGTGGCGATAGCCGACTTGCGAAACCTGTAGCCCTGGTAGAGCCGCCATTTCTTCGGCGCTAACTTGTTCAAGCCCACGGTTAGTGACTACAAAGATGTCAATCAACGGTGATTCCTATTGACTTGAGCATTGGATACTTGAGCATTGGATAGCCGGATTATATATCGTAAGAAATTATATGCTTCAAGGGCGCGAATAATTCTGGATTCATAGAGAGAACCACTTGCCTGCTCGCGAAGATGGATTGCCTCGCGAATGAGCGGATGCCAGCCTGTAGGAAGATGAGCCAGCGCGTATTCTCCCGCGCCCGTCTTGGAGGTGATGTCCTGCTCCATGAAACTGTAGTACTGGCGAAGCACGCCGAGAACCGTCCATTGAATTCCGTAATCCGAGAACAGCCAAACGATTCGTTGCGGTTTCGTTGTAAAATCGGCCCAGTAGGTATTGAGATTCTGCCTCATATCTGTGATAAGGTGCCGCCAATCTACTGTAAAGTTAAGCTCGTTTGGCTCGCGGCCAATCAGGGCAATGCCTCGGTTTTTTAGCACCCACCATGTTACCCAATTCACGTCAAAGTGTCCCATCTGTTGCAGTTCGCCATCATGGTAGATGGGGTGAGGCGCGATTGCTCTCTCTGCTTGGCCCAAGTCCTGCCATTGAAGGTAACTTCCCTCTAACTTCCAGCGAGGGTAACTTGCTGCGATTACGCAGTGGATTTCTTCCAACGACTCTACATCGCGTTCGCTACATCGCCGGTTGAGCAGCGCAACAAAGTCGATGTCACTATGCGTTGCGTTAAACGCATCAATCGGTAATATCCTTACAGGACTTTCCAAGCAGG
>CAMPHP010000607.1 GCA_946885925.1 uncultured Litorilinea sp. | reverse complement strand
CAAGAATCCCCAATAGCGAACCTCAGCACCCTCCAAGTAGCTAGGCTACTTGGAGGGTGCTACTTTTACTTGAAGTTTTACGTCAAGTTGCCGCCTTGGATCGTATCTTGGCGATATTTTGCTGTATCTGTTTTACAGCGGATTCTCCTATAAATAGAATCGCAGAGTTCCCAATGCGTTACCTGATGGACTTACACTTTGAACAGGCCCCAGTCACTCCCAAGATTGCAAACGGGTTATTGCGCCATACAACTATTCAACAAGCAGGATCTCCGCTCAGAAATGCTGTCTACTAGCGTTGACAGTTCTGTCAGACCCCCACCTAGCAAATTGGCTATGCACAATTCCCTGGGCAAATGCCATTTGCATAGTTGGCATTGCAGTCATGAACGCATATAATGGCACGATAGACAGCGCAGCCTATATTCTGCCATCCCTGGTATGAAAGACCGCGCCTAGGTTGGGCCGATGCCCAGGACCGCCACCAACCATCGTAATGGACGTCCATCTATGAGCATGTTACGCAACTTGCCCTTTTCGGGCACTTACCCCCTTAGTTTAGGTTTTGGCGAAGAGCCGCAGCTTTTTCGCAGACTCATTTTCAAGGGAGTTCCCGTTAACGGCCATCCAGGCCTAGATTTTGAATTACCACTTGGCACTTCGGTGCTCGCGGTCCAACATGGTGTCGTGTTAGATGTCCGCAATGACCCTGATGGCTATGGACAATCTGTCCTCCTGGGCCATCGCTGGGGTCAAACCTTTTATGCCCATCTGAATGAAGTGCGTGTGGAAAAAGGCCAGCAAGCCGCCGCAGGCCAACCCATTGGCAAGAGTGGCGATTCAGGCATTACCGAAGGCCCTACGCTCCACTTTGGCCTACGCCTTGTACCCTATAGTATCGATGACGGCTGGTGTGGTTTCACCGATCCGACGCCCTATCTGGCGCGCCTAAGCCAACCACGCGGAGCCATTATCGGCCCTCATATCATCGGCAGTATCCGTCCACATTTGGAAGTGCTGTCACGCTGGCGTCCGCGTATGATCACGCTGCTTGACCCCAGCCCAGATGATCTGCTGGCGCTGCGCGACATTTGCCCCGACAGTACAGTTGTCGCCCGCATCTTTGTCCAGGATCACGAAATGTCCGAGCGCATTCGCACAGATCCTACCGAAGCGGCGCAATGGGCGCATGAGATTACACAGACGCGCATGGCCTATGGTGTGGATTATTGGCAAGTCGCCAATGAAGTACACCAAGACGTTGATGGCATTGCGATGCTCAATAGATTTGAGCTAACTCGTATGGCATTAGCAGACGAAGCAGGCTATCGCTGCGCCATCCTCGGCTTTAGTGTCGGCAATCCCGATCTACCCGAAAACGACCGCATGGGCGTCTGGCGTAATGTCTACCCTGCCCTCGAATACGCCGAAGAACATGGGCATGTAGTGGCACTCCACCAATATGGAATGCCCGACCTATGGGGTCCCAACAATGCCTATGACTGGTATATCTACCGGCTGGAACACCAAGTCCTGCGCCGGCTTCCCTTCCGCCGTCTCAAATTCGCCGTGACGGAATATGGCATTGACGGCTTGATCCGCGGCACTGAACCTGCGGGCTGGCAAAGCTTCACGACGCCAGAAGGTTATGTTGAACAATTGCTCAAATGCGGGCGCTATCTAGAGCGCTTCTCCGGCCAAGTCTTGGGTTATTCCATCTTTACCCTGGGCCATTACAATCCCTGGCAGAGCTATGACATTGCAGGCAAAGCCGCAGCCTACCTGGCTGACCTCTCTGAAAAAGGCACCTGGCGCGAAATTGATGCACAGGTCTATGACATCGTGCCACGCGACACAGATAATAGTTTAGATCCGGGGCCCACCATTACTGCCGCTATGGTCAGTGAGGAGGTAGGCGAAGAGGCGATTCAGGACGAAGGCGATCTCTCGGCATCGCAACAATTCGAGGAGCCTGAATTCGAACAGGAGCCAGAGTTTGAAGCGGAAGAGGCCGCGCCAGACGTCGAATTCGACAGCATGCCGACACCTCCTGCCACCGACGAGATCGACACGGGCGAGATCGACACGGGCGCGACCGACACCGGCACCATCGACACCAGCACGACCGAAGAGATCGAGAGTCGTGTCGATGTCACGCTTGAAGACGACCAAACAGACGCTGCGACAATGTCAGTAGAAGATATACAAGAATCATCAGCCCTAACACCAAACTTGGAAGAGACTGAAACAGCGGAGGTTGTCATGCCGGAAATGGATAGCGCTGTCGAGTCCCAGATAGAACCAGCAATTGTAGAAATTCCTGAAGAAAGTACAGAACCTAGTGACCGCTCTTCATTCTTCGCTCCTACTACGCCACCCGCAGAAGAGAGCAGCCTGGGCATCTTTGCGGCTATCTCGGCTCAAAGTGAGGGAGAAGGCGATCAGAGTGAAGAAACACCCGAGGAACCAGCAAGCGGCGAACCCGAAGTGCCTGGTGAAGAAGAGCCAGCACCCACTGGCCCCTTGGTAGAACAACGTATTGCCCTACCTTTTGCTGCCTATAATATGTCAGTCAAAGCCATTCACGAACGCCCAGACCACGTGCTTGATGGTGAAGGGCCATTGGTTGGTGATCCCTCCGATGCGGATGAAGTAGTCTATCTGGTCAAAGATATATTTATGACTTATTACGGCTCTTGGGAGCCGACTGAAGATTACGAATCAGTACCCGAATGGGCGCGTGATGATTATCTGCGTCCCTCCTTCTTAGAAGCAGGTGCGGATCACCATCTCTTTGCAGCAGTGATCGGCCTCGACGGACAACTGCGTAAAGGCCACGAAATTGTCTTCTGGTCTGATGGCTATGAGCGGTTGGACGATTCCGGCTACACTGATTATACGCGTGAGCGCACCAAAGAAAACTCCGGCTGGGCCAACCTTTTTATGGCAGGAGGTAGTTCTTTTGTTCCCCAGCGGGGCGAAAGTGGTCCCTGGTGCTGGGCACCCGTCGGCGCGGCGGAAGTAGTCTGCGGTGGTGGCTTGCCCGTAGGCCACCCGGTCTCGACCTTTGTCGTATGGCAAGCAGTACGCCGGACAGATTGGGAGGCTCTACAAAAGCCCGCGCCAGAAACTCAACCGCAACCCTTGCCTCCAACCGAAGGTGAAGAGACTGAACCCACGCCACCAGATGGAGGAACCACGACACCTCCACCCACGGTAGAAGTCGAACGACGTATCAGCGAGTGGATCCCCCACTACAACGTGACAATTAAGCCGCTCATATCCCGCCCTGACCGTCCTACGGGGGACGTGATCTATGTCGTAAAAGATATCTTTACCACGCGCAACGGTTCTTGGGAGCCGCTTGACCAAACCGGCTCAATTCCGCAATGGGCACGCGATGAATATCTCAAGCCCTTCGACGCACCTGACTACTTTGATGACGCCGGTGGGGATCATCATCTCTTTGCTGCGGTCATTGGGCTAGATGGAAAGCTCGTACGCGGCCAAGAGATCATCTACTGGTCAGATGGCTTCGATATGCTCGGTGATCCT
>CAMPHP010000606.1 GCA_946885925.1 uncultured Litorilinea sp. | reverse complement strand
TGTTTAGCGATCCTGTGTTCAACAATTATGCTTCCACTCTTTTCTGACTATGCCTCCCTAGACGAGGCGCGCACAGCCTGCCTGCGATGTCTCCGCTGCCCCCTCAGCGCCGGACGTAATCAGGTAGTCTTTGGCGCAGGCAACTCTGAAGCTACCATTATGCTCATCGGTCAAGGGCCATCGCTCACCGATGACACGACCGGCCTTCCCTACACAGGCCCTGCCGGAGAATTCCTGGACGTTGCGCTGCAACAAGCGGGTTTGACGCGTGCGGAAATCTGGCTCACCAACTTACACAAATGTGTGGCAACCAAGGTGAATCAAGAGACAGGCCGTCCAGAGATGCGTCCGCCCAAGGTGGAGGAAGTCGCCGCCTGTGATATTTGGCTGGAGCAAGAATTGTTCTGGGTTCGGCCCAGCCTGCTTGTTGCAATTGGTGGCCCAGCCGCTCAAGTCCTCTTGGGCAAAGAGTTCCAACTTGTCGAGCAGCGTGGTCAATGGCTGGCAGGACCGCACGGCATCCCAACGCTTGCGACTTATCAACCTACCTATCTCAAACGTCTCAGCCAATGGGATCGCCCGGCCGCAGTTCAGGGCTGGCGCGATCTTGTTGCCGATTTGCGTTTGGCCCGTGAACGCGCAGCGACACAATCATAACCTTCCAGAATCCTGCACGTAAGAATCTTAGACCCTAGAGTCCCACGCCGGGAGCCGATCTCTCATTATGACCTTTGCCGATTACGCAGCCGCTCGCCATTATCTTGAATCCTTCGCCCAAGTCTCTGCCCCCACATCAGCTTTTGCCTTGCAACGCGCCCAGGCACTGATGCACGATTTGGGCGACCCCCAAAATGATCTGCCAGTCATCCATCTGGCAGGTACATCAGGCAAAGGCTCCACTGCCGCCATCCTCGCCGCGCTGCTACAAGCGCATGGATTGCGCGTTGGCCTGGGGCTGTCACCGCACGTGCGCCACCTTCTAGAGCGAGTCCAAATTGATGGCGCGCCTGTAGATGAAGCCGCCTTTTGCCGTATTTTGGGCGAAATGACCCCCATCATCAGTGCCATGCAGGCGAGCGAATGGGGTGCGCCCTCCTTTTTTGAGATATTGATTGCGCTCTCCTACAAGCTCTTCGCCCAAACGCCTGTAGATGTGGTGGTCATGGAGACCGGATTGGGCGGGCGTGATGATGCCACCAATGTAGTCACGCGGCCAGACAAGGTCGCCCTCTTTACACGCATCGGCTATGATCATCAAGAGCAGCTAGGCAATACGCTGATGAAAATTGCTATGCAAAAGTTTGGCATTATCCAGCCCCAAAACCGTGTAGTTACCATCCGCCAAGCACCAGAGGTACAAGCCGCCCTTGCCGAGATCTGCACAACTCAACAGTTACAATTGACCACCTTTGACCCGACAGAGGCGATCCGCGTCCTCAGCGTAGAGCCAGAAGAAGTGGTCTTTGACCTAACGCTTCAAGGGCAGCCACCGCTCCATGCACTGCATTTGTCACTGACGGGGGCGCACCAGGCGGAGAACGCAGGATTGGCACTGGCAACAGCGAGCATTTTCCTGGCGCGCAGTGGACGCACGCTAGACGAAACGGCTGTCCGGCAGGCACTAGCCCATGTCAACCTGCCAGGACGTATGGAGCAACATAGCTGGCGCGGGCAGCACTTTATCGTGGATGGAGCGCACAATCCCCAGAAAATCCAAGCCCTATGTAAAGCGTTGGTCACACTCTATCCCAACCGCCGCTTTATTTTTGTCGTCGGATTCAAACAAGGAAAGGATCACGACGCAATTCTGGCACAACTCGCGCCCCTGGCAGCCCACATCGTCCTGACCCACTTTGAAAACCACGATCAGGGCATGCCAATAGCTGCCGCCGATCCCAATCAGCTGGCAGCCCTACTCGCTACGCTAGGGGAAACCCCCATGACGGTGACGCCCAACGTGGCAGAGGCACTGGATAGCGCCCATGCAATTGCAGCCAATTCGCCAGCCATCTCCACCCCTATCGTGGTAACAGGCTCGCTCTATTTGCTGGCGCAAGTCTATGAAGTGTTAGACGTTCAATCTAAATCAAGCTGCTAGCACAGGTATTTCGCAACGAAGAAACCCCGAAGCCTGTCATTCCAGCCTTGCGTGGGATTCCAAGGCCCCCAAAAAGGCTGTCAAAAACGCGTTTGCGTGCCTATTTAACTTTGTGCTATACTTTCCACCAGTTTCACCTCTAAAGTTTTTTCCATAGTAGGTACGCAAAAAATTTCTAAACGTTCTACTCTTCTGTTCTGTAGTCCAAAGAAGGAGCAAAAACTAAATGGCAAGTGTAACGTACGACCACGTTTACAAGCGGTTCGGTGACGTGGTTGCCGTCAACGACCTGAACATCCATGTCGAGGACAAGGAGTTTCTGGTCTTTGTCGGTCCTTCTGGTTGTGGTAAGACAACAAGCCTGCGCCTGTTGGCCGGGTTGGAAGAAATCAGCGATGGCAACATTCTGATTGGTGACCGTGTCGTCAACGACGTTCCCCCGAAGGATCGGGACATTGCGATGGTGTTCCAGAGCTATGCACTCTATCCTCACATGAGCGTCTATGACAACATGGCATTTGGCCTCAAGCTGCGCAAGACCCCAAAGACCGAAATTGACCGCCGCGTAAAGGAAGCAGCCGATGTTTTGGATATCGGCCACTTGCTGGACCGCAAGCCCAAGCAGCTATCGGGTGGTCAGCGCCAACGTGTCGCTGTAGGTCGCGCCATTGTTCGTGAACCCGCCGTCTTCCTGTTCGACGAGCCGCTGTCCAACCTAGACGCCAAGCTGCGCGTGCAAACACGCTCCCAGCTCACCCGCCTGCACCAGCGCCTCGCCACCACCTTCATCTACGTGACCCACGACCAAGTGGAAGCCATGACTATGGCCTCCCGCATCGCCGTTATGAAGGATGGTCTTCTCCAACAAATCGACACGCCGCAACACCTCTATGACCACCCGCAGAATGTCTTCGTGGCTGGCTTCATCGGCAGCCCGAGCATGAACTTCTTCGATGCGACCCTGGTCGAGAGCGATGGCAAGTTGGAGGTCAATGCCGGTGGCTTCCGCTTGGAAGTCCCCGACGCCAAGGCAAACGAGTGGCGACAATACAAGGGACGTGAGGTTATCTTTGGGATTCGCCCCGAAGACATCCACGCCAAGCCCTTTGTGCCACCCGGTATCCTCGAATCAGACATCACTGCCGATGTAGACGTTACCGAGTTGATGGGTAACGAAATCTTCCTCTATCTGGTGACCAAGGACAACAAGCAGTTCATCGCCCGCGTAGACCCTCGTGTGCAGACGCACCCTGGTGACACGCTGGAGTTGGCCATCAATATGAGCAACGCCCACATCTTTGACCCCAAGACTGAGGTCAGCCTGGCCGGTTAATCCGCCACTTCCAAATGTTATCGGCAGCCGTGTCCATCAGATGCTGGCTCGGCTGGTTTTCTATCGGTGAGGATTTACCATGTTGCCATTTAACGAGTTCGTACTCATGCAGCAGTTGCTGCAACC
>CAMPHP010000605.1 GCA_946885925.1 uncultured Litorilinea sp. | reverse complement strand
CTTGGCATCTACGCTCATCCCTGCCTCTTTGAAGACCTGCTCTGCAACACTTTGTACCAACTGCTTGAGCACCTTTAGCTCATTGACATGGCCTGCCAGCGGGATCATAATCTCCGGGTGTACCGCAATACCCGAACGCTTTACATTGATTGCCGCTTCGAGGATGGCCCGTACCTGCATCTCGGTGATCTCCGGCATGACGATGCCAAGCCGGTCGCCGCGTAGACCCAGCATTGGATTAGCTTCGCTCAGGGCATTGACGCGATTGAGGATATCTTCCTTCTGGCGCACTTCTGCCAGTGCTGTGTCAATCTCGCTCAGGGTGTGGAAGTGCTGCAAACGCACTTTGAGATCTGCCAATTCCTGTACAAGCTGGTCGTGCGAGGGCAGGAACTCGTGCAGCGGCGGGTCGAGCAGCCGGATGATGACTGGCAGCCCTGCCATAGCACGGAAGATGCCCTCAAAGTCCTTGCGCTGCAAGGGCAGCAGTGCTTCGAGAGAAGCCAAGCGATGCGCCTTGCTTGTTGCCATGATCATCTCTTGCACAATGGCGAGCCGCTCTTGTTCAAAGAACATGTGCTCTGTGCGACAGAGACCCACACCCTCGGCCCCATAGCGCCGCGCTCGTTCGGCATCCTTGGGATAGTCGGCATTGGCCCAAACCCCCAGCGTCCGCACTTTATCCGCCCAAGTGAGCAAGGTTTTGAGTTCGACTTCGCTCTCAAAGTCAGGCTCGCGGGTCTCAAGCTGGCCCAGATAGACCTCACCTGTACCGCCATCAATGCTGATCCACTCACCTTCGTGAACCTCGACCACCCGGTTTTCTTGCTGCACCGTGAAGAGACGCTGTTCTACATTGATTTGGAGTACATCGGCACCACAGACCGCTGGCGTTCCAAATTGGCGTGCCACGACTGCGGCATGGCTGGTTGCACCGCCGCGACTGGTGAGAATACCGCGGGCAGCGATCATGCCGTGGACATCATCGGGCTTGGTTTCTGGCCGCACCATGATCACGGTTTTGCCGCTCTTGGCCCACTTTTCCGCCGTGTCTGCATCAAAGACAGCTTGGCCTACTGCCGCACCAGGGCTGGCATTGACTGCCTTCGACACCAACTGCCGGTTTGCGGCGCGCGCCTCCTGTTTCACATTTTCGCTGAATTGTGGGTGCAAGAGCATCTCCACCTGTTCGGGGGTGACGCGTTTGAGCGCTATCGTTTCGGTGATCAGTCCTTCTGCTGCCATATCTACAGCAATCTTGATCGCTGCGCGCGCGGTGCGTTTGCCATTGCGAGTTTGGAGCATCCAGAGCTTGCCTTGCTCAATCGTGAACTCGACATCCTGCATATCGTGGAAGTGTGCTTCCAGCTTATCGCAGATGGCGATAAACTCGGCATAGATCTCCGGCATGTCCTGGCGCAAGTGGCTGATAGGAAGTGTGTTGCGGATACCCGCCACAACATCTTCACCCTGGGCGTTGATGAGGTAGTCGCCATAAAGTTGCTTTGTCCCATCCACCGGGTTGCGTGTAAAGGCGACGCCGGTGCCACTTGCTTCGCCCATATTGCCAAAGACGACGGTCTGGATATTGACGGCTGTGCCTAAATCATGGGGAATGGCTGTGGCATTTCGATAGTCGGTGGCGCGTTTGCCAAACCAGCTTTCAAAGACTGCGCGTGTCGCTAGTTCTAACTGCTTCCAGGGGTCTTGGGGAAATTCTGTATCGGTGTAGCTCTTGACAACACCCTTAAAGCGTTCGGTGATCCGCCGCCACTCCTCAGCATTGAGCTCACTATCGAGTGATAGTCCGCGCTCCTTTTTGACATTCTCGATGACCTGCTCAAAGGGTTCATCCGGTACGCCCATAACAACCGCGCCAAACATCTGCACAAGGCGGCGATAGGCATCGTAGACAAAGCGAGGGTTGGCAGTCTGCGCGATTAAGCCCAAAACTGTTTGGTCATTGAGGCCAATGTTCAGCACTGTGTCCATCATACCAGGCATCGAGAATTTTGCACCGGAGCGGCATGAGACCATCAACGGATTGTCCGGATCGCCAAAGAGCTTGCCCGTGCGCTGCTCTAGCTCGTGCATGGCTGCCACTTGCTGCTCCCACATGCCTGGCGGGAACTGGCGGTCATGGCTCAAATAGGCATTGCACGCACTGGTGGTGACGGTGAACCCTGGCGGTACTGGAACGCCAAGACGTGTCATCTCGGCAAGGTTTGCACCCTTGCCACCAAGCAACGCGCGCACGTCGTCCCAATCTTTGGGTTTGACTTGTGCCTCTAACTCCTCAAGCGCGTCGAACAGATAGACCCAGCGTGGAGCCAACGATCTCTCCTGTACTGCAATTGTAGGTCTTTCCACTATGACGGTTTCCATTGCTCACATCCCTCTTCCTGCGTGTCAAAATCGCCTATAAATAAACTCGCTACTTACTTATGCAATGCTAAATAGGACCAGGCGCTGAGTGCGGCTTTGACTCCTTCGCCAATGGCGATGGGCACTTGCTCGGCATAGACGTTAGTCACATCCCCGGCTGCGAAGAGACCTGGAATTTCGGTTTCACAGCGATGGTTGACAACGATATGCCCCCCGCTATCGAGACAAACTAAGTCATGTACCAAGTCGTTGTTGGGCAGCAGTCCTAGTTCAATAAAAACGCCGTCCACCGGAATTGTGCGTGACTCACCATTGACGGCGACGAGCACGAGTCCGGTGACGAATTGATCGCCAACAATCTGCTGGACCTCCCAATCGCGGAAGATATGCACCTTGGGGTCGCGCAGAACTTTTTCGGTTAAAGCAGAATCCATAAGCTCGCACTCGCGAGCTAATACATAGGCAACGCTGTTTACAATCGGTGCTAACTTGGCAACTGCTTCAAGAGCGCGTTCACCGCCCACAACGGCGACATTGCGTTTGCTAAAGAACTGGGCATGGCTGGTGGCAGAGAAACTAACGCCACGACCGATAAAGTCTTGCTCACCGGGGACATAGAGGCGTTGTGGCTGCGAACCAGTACAGACGATCAAGGATCGCCCACTCACGAGGTCTGTGTTCTCTAGCGTCAACTGGAACCCACCGCATCTGCACTGTTCTACATGCTTGGCTTCCTGGGGAATCAGTGCTGTGGCTTTGGCTTCGACAAACGCTTCAAATTGTTGTATGAGGTCGGCACCCCTTGCGCTTTCAACTGCGGGGAGACCGCGTAGTTGAAATGGATGGCTGATCTTGCCACCCAATGTGGGGGCGACCAACGCCACAGTTAGCTGTGCTTGCAGTGCATAACAGGCCGCAGCCAGCCCAGCCGGACCACCGCCTACTACAATCACATCATATTCCATCTTTTCCCTCCTCGACCGGGCCTAATAAGTCTGCCTAGACACTAGCTCTTATGCGTATCCTGTTGCAGCTTGTCGCAATACAGTTAGCAAGCGTTCTGGTGGTTCTGCCTTGCTGACATAGGCGTCTGCGCCTAACAGCGGCTGGCGGTTGTTGCCACTATGATCACCATTGTGATCATTCGTGAGATCATTGGTGAGTGCTATGATGT
>CAMPHP010000604.1 GCA_946885925.1 uncultured Litorilinea sp. | reverse complement strand
CGATAAGGCGGCATCGATCCAGCCACCAAAATAGCCAGAGATTGCGCCGATCAACACCCCCAGCCCTACCGAGATTACCGTCGCCCCTAACCCCACCAACAACGCCACTCGCGCGCCATAAACCACACGCGCCAGCATATCGCGCCCGATATGGTCAAAGCCGAGTGGATGCTCCCACGATGGCCCTTCGCCGCGCATCCCTGGATAGCTAAAGGTAGGATCATAGGGGATCAGCAGATGGGCAAAGATCGCGACCAAACAGACAAGGATAATAAAGACCAACCCCACCAATGCCGCGCGGTTGGCTCGAAAACGCCGCCAGGATTGCATCCATTCCGACCGGCTCTTGGTCTCCTGCACAGGCGCGGCGACTACCGGCTGATCTAAACGTGCTACTGTCATCGCCTTTGCGCCTCCTTACTCATTTGACTAATTTGCCGCCCTCATACTAGTAACACAAAACGCATTGATATTATCCTACACTAAATGTGCGACAACAACAAACGATGCCAACAGCACCACAATCGACTGTACCACCTGATAGTCAATGCGGAAGACAGAATCAATAAAAAGCCTGCCAATACCAGGAATGGCAAAGATATTTTCGATGATAATCGTACCGCTGAACAAAAAGGCGATGCGGAAGCCGATCACTGTCACCACCGGCAGCAACGCATTACGCACTGCATGGCGCAGGACCACCATCTGGTGCGATAGGCCCTTAGCGGTGGCAGTGCGTACATAATCCTGGCTCAACACCTCAATCGTTGCCCCACGCATCACGCGTGCAAAGATCGCCATCTCGCCCAACGCCAACACAGCCACGGGCAAGATATACCCATCCCACGACTTCAAGCCAAAGGGAGGGACCCAGCCCAGCCAAAGTGCAAAGACGATGATGGAGATCAACGCCACCCAGAAATTAGGCAGCGCCGCCCCAGCCGTTGAGCCAAGCGTGAGCAGATAGTCAAAGATCGAATTGCGACGCACGGCAGCAAGTATGCCCGCCGGAATCGAAAGCAGCAGCGCTACACTGATCGCCATTAAATTGAGATAGCCCGTGATGGGCATAGCCTCAAAGATCATGTCGCGCACAGGCACGCCGCGACGAATCAGCGATTCGCCAAAGTCGCCGCGCAGCATTCCCGTCGCCCAGATAAAGTATTGCTCGTGATAAGGACGATCAAGGCCCCACTTTGAGCGGATTGCTTGGATCTGTTCCTCGGTGAGTTTGATACTCCCTTCACCCAAGAGCAAGCGCACCGGGTCACCAGGCATCATGCGCATGACAATAAAGGTCACAACGCTGATCAAGAAGATGACCAGAATTCCCTGCAAAAGCCGCGAGATCACATAGTTAAACATTCAAACACTTTCCTCCATACCCAAACAGCACCAGACCGGCATCTGCGCGAGCAATTTGCCGGTCTGGCGCTGTTGTTAACTCATACGCTCTGGCTTATGCTTCAACCGGGTCCAACCACCATGTGTGGACACCATTAAAGAAGATCGTAAAGCCATCTTCCGTTGCCTCTGGCAGCCCCTTCACGCGGCTGGAGAAGACGTTATACCAATCGTCCCACTGCAAGTAAAGCATGGGGACTTC
This sequence comes from uncultured Litorilinea sp., assembly GCA_946885925.1. The sequence continues at coordinate 1,955 of CAMPHP010000604.1, read as the reverse complement.
TTCTACAATAATATCTTGCAACTCATAGTAGATGGCCTGACGTTCTTCCGGCACAACCGTCTGCACACCCGCCTCGATCAGTTCATCAACACGCGCATTTGAGAACTTGTAGAACTTGCAAGCGCCACCGGAGCGCAATGTGTCCGCCGGATCTGGGTCCACCGCGCCATAGGTCCAGATAAAGAGCGAGGCGTCCATCTCTCCCTTCGGCAGTGCCTCCAAGATGGCAGAGACTGGCGCTTCCTCTAACTCCATATCCACGCCGACTTCCAGAAACATCTGCTGGGCCAATTCGGCAATTGGACGACGGGCCGTATCGCCTGTGATGGTCGTACAGGTAAAGGTCAGCTTTTGCCCATCCTTCTCACGAATACCATCTGCACCAAGCGTCCAGCCTGCTTCATCCAGTAACGCATTGGCTGCCTCTACATCATAATCATAATGCTTGGTAGAGGGATCTTGGTCCTTGGAATAGAAGGCATATTTGGGGCTGTAATGGGTATGGGCAATCGCGGCCGCGCCATTCCACAATTCATCAATGATGCGCTGGCGATCCAGGGCCGTAAGCAGTGCTTGACGCACGCGTTTATCCGAAAGTTGGGGCAATTGGTTGTTTAATGGGATATGCTTGATACCCCCCGTGGAACTGACAAGCACTGTAAAATTGGGGTCTTCAGCCAAACGCTGGCTATCTTCCACCAACAACGGCCACAAGACAGCGTCGGAATCCCCTGTTTCCAATGCAATGGCGCGCACTGAAGCATCTGGCACCACTTCCTGACGGATGGCGTCAATGTTGGGGCGACCCCGGAAGTGATTCTCAAAAGCTTCCAACTCGACAACCTCCGCAGGAACCCAGTTCACCAGCTTGAACGCACCAGTGCCGATAGGTGCAGTGCGATAGGTATCTTCGCCAACCTCAGCATGATAGGCCGACTGCACAATCGGCGTCTCCGCCCAACTTACCAGCGAGGCAGCATTGACAGTCTCCATATTGACAACAACCGTGAAGTCATCTGGTGCTTCGACCGAGCCAATACCCAAGAAATCACCGACAATACCGGAGGCATTCGCTTCATCACGATAGTAGTCATAGGTATAGACCACATCTTGAGCCGTAAAGTCTGCGTCATCATGGAACTTCACGCCCTGCACCAAGTTAAAGGTGTAGGTCAATCCATCTTCGGAAACTTCATACGATTCAGCTAAAACGCCTTTGGTCACCAACATTTCATCGCCAAGTACCAGCGGATTGTGGATGGCATAGATCACAACCTCCTGTACACTTGCGCCTTGGTCATCAGGACCCATGCCTGCCACTTCCTGGTGTCCCATCAAACGGAGCGTACCACCTTGTTGAGGCTCACCTGCTGCTGGGGCCGCACTGTCACCAGTGCTAGCAGCCGGTTCGGTAGTAGTCGGCGCGGGCGCAGTAGTGGGCGCACACGCAGTCAACAATGCCGCCGACAGCCCAGCCGCGCTATATTGCAGGAACTGACGACGCGAAAAGTCTCGGTTCGGGCGATCCGTTGCACGAACTCGTTCTGGCATGTAGCACCTCCAAACGTGCATTGAGACATCATAGAAATGATAGAAAGTTGAATAGCGGAAAACTGAATGGCAGAAAACTGAGCGGCGGACAAGATGCCCAGCCACTTGTACCATTGTAAACAAGCATGTAAATAGGCTGTTGCTTTGCCTATATGTCCAGCCACATTGCTGGAGAAAAATGGACGAGAGGATGCTCCATATCGAGGCTCATAGAGTCTAGCACAGGGGTGGAAAAGCTGTCAATCAACTTTTTACCAACCTCGCCTGTACATTCTGCACAGTTACATTCTGCATAGTTACATTCTGCATAGTGCAAAGGTCTGATTCCCAAAGAAAAGGCCAATAAAAAAGCGGCGTTACAACGCTGTAACGCCGCCCATCTGTGATCATCAAAGTACCACCAC
>CAMPHP010000603.1 GCA_946885925.1 uncultured Litorilinea sp. | reverse complement strand
GGATTGGAGAAGAAATGCAGATTCTGATTTCTTCTCTGTATGAGTCCCTTTATATGAGTTCGGGTCTCCGATGCGGCAACCCTGGCACATCGTTGAGTCAAGTAAGGCTCCCATGTCGCTTGACGATGGCTTTGCTTTCTTTTTTCAATGGGTATCCACACAATTACATTCATAACCTTTCAACTCTTGATTAAGTTTGATCAAGGTTGACCCCACCTGCAAGTTGCATAAGGAGGAGATGTGAAGATTACGGATTTGAAGTGCGCCGTAATTGGTTCGACGCCGGTGATACGTATTCTTACCGATGAAGGGATTGTGGGCTATGGTCAGATCGAAGCCTCGAAGCCCTACCTCAAACCCCAAGTTCTTTTCTATAAGGAATTTATCTTGGGAGAGGACCCCACGAATGTAGAGCGGGTGATGATGAAGATTCGCCGCCTAGGGGCATTTAAGCCGTGGGGCAGCGCGATCAGCGCGATTGAGGTTGCCCTGTGGGATATTGCGGGCAAGGCTGCTGGTGTGCCGGTCTATAAGTTGCTGGGTGGCAAGGTGCGCGATAAGGTACGGATTTACAATGGGTCTGTACGCTTCCCCATCACACGCTTTACGCCGGAAGATTACGCGGCGGACGTTGCCAAAATGAAAGCATCGCCCCAGGGCTTTACGATTATTAAGCAGGCGATTGCCTTTCATGGGCCGATGGCGCGCGAGGTTCCTGATTTTTACTATGGAGAACTCAATACGGGGGCGCGGTATCCAAACAGTGGCTTACTCACTGAGCGCGGGTTAAAGCATATTATCGCCTGTGTCGAGGCGATGAAGGATGAGTTGGGTGACGAGATTGGGTTAGCGTTGGATTGTGGCCCTGGCTTTACCGTACCTGATGCGATTCGTTTAGCAAAGGCGATGGAGCCGTACAATATCATGTGGTTGGAAGATATGATTACGGGTGATTATACGCCTTATGTGCTGGCGGATCTCTACCGCGAGGTGCGAAACCACACCTCGACGCCCATCCACACGGGTGAACAAATCTATTTGCGCCAGAATTTCCGCGAGTTGATCTCGACCCAGGCTGTGAATATTGTTGGGCCAGACCCGCTGGATGTGGGTGGCATTGCTGAACTCAAGTGGATCGCTGAATATGCCGATATGTATGGCGTGCTGATGGCTCCTCATGGCGTGCTGGATGGGCTGATTGGGTTGGCAGCTTTGGTGCAGGTGTCGGCGGCTTTGCCCCAGAACTATATTGCCTTTGAATACCCGACAGGCAATCCATCGTGGTGGCATGATATTGTGGAGGGGTTGCCCGATCCGATTGTTAAGGATGGCTTTATCGAGGTGTGGGACCGGCCTGGATTGGGGATTGAGATCAACGCGGATAAGGCAAGCCAATATTTGCAGGCAGGAGATGAAGATTTCTTTGATTAAGCCTTGTACGCTGTAAGGGAAAGATACTGGAATCGAAAACGGCAGGGTGGAACTTGAACCTTCCTCGAAGCCGGGGGTCCTCTGGGTGGCTTCGAGGAAGGTAGCTTGTGAGAGATTGTAGATGCTTAATTGTTTCGGCTTAGTTGTTCACATGCAGATAACAACAAGCGTTCTGTCGTTTCCCAACCTATGCAGCTATCTGTGATAGATACGCCATACTTCAACTGCGAAGGATCTTTGGGGAAATCCTGCCGTCCTTCGAATAGATGGCTCTCCAACATTACACCCATAATCGCTGTGTTGTCGCAGGAATATTGTTCGATGACTGAATCCCAGACTGCCACTTGTTGATTGTGATCATAGCGGGAATTCGCATGGCTACAGTCAATCATAATCCGGTGATTCATTCCTTTTGCGTTGAGCAGCTTTACGGTTTGCTCAACATCTTCCGGGGAATAGTTTGGCCGTTCTCGTGAACCTCGGAGGATGACGTGGACATATTCATTGCCCTTTGTCTCGACAATGCAAGCGATGCCTTCGTCGTTGATCCCAAAGAAGATATGCGGTCTGCTGGCAGTAATTAGAGCGTCAACCGCAATTTGAACGTTACCGTCCGGGTTGTTTTTGAAACCGACGGGCATGGAGAAGCCACTTGCCATCGTACGATGCACCTGGGATTCGGTTGTACGCGCGCCCACAGCAGACCAAGCTATCAAGTCTGCCACGTAGTGGGGCGTGATTGGATCGACCATTTCCATAGCAGTTGGCATTCCCATATCTGTGATCGATAAGAGAATGTTGCGAGCTTTGGCAAGTCCCGCATTAATATCCCCACCTCCGGTCAGATCCGGGTCATTGATAAAGCCTTTCCATCCAATCGAGGTCCTCGGCTTTTCAAAATAGGTACGCATTACGACACAAAAATACTCTTTGGTTTGTTCTCGCAGCGCGCTCAACTTTTCCGCATATTCCAAGGCAGATTCCTCATCGCTAATGGAACATGGGCCTGTTACGACAAGTAACCGGTTGTCTTCTCCGTTGAGAATTCTTTGAATGTCCCGGCGCGCTTCAATCACCGTCTGCGTACTCTGCTCGGTAATCGGCAGATTATGCTTGACCGTTGCCGGAGAATTCAATGTACTCATACGAACAACATTAATATTTTCTGTGGTTTGCATAGTTTCCTCTATCGCGTCTAATACGCTTACTTCGATGATTATACCTTCGGACTTTATTTAGATGGCGTACCGGGCGTCGTAGCCAACATTTTTGTCGAACATGGTTACGCAGCTCGGTAGGTCCTAGAGCACTGGCACAAATGATCTGGTGCTTAGAGATAGTGTGGCTTCATCACAAGAAGCCCAGTTTGATGACGATTGATGGGAAGTGCAAAAGGAAACTTATCTAGCTGTATGCAATAGTCCAGGTCGGTAGCTGGATATTCTGGCCTGCTGTTTTCTAGAAAGAGCTTGCCGGTGGGGGAAGCAGCCACACGAGCTAAGTAGGGTGCTGGATCAGGATCTGCTTGCGTGAGCAGGGCTTCGATGTAGTCGGCACAGGCTGCATCTTCATCGCCATGATGGGGACTAGGCGCATCGGCGTGCCAGGCAGTGATGACAAAGGTGACTACATCGGGCGCACTCTGCTGTAGATAGCGCGCGGTTGCGCCTGCACAGACAAAGCTTGCCGCCAATATCGTGTCGGCATGAATGGCCCCCGTAACTCCTCGTGTTCCGTTGCTGGTGCGCTGGATCATACAACGCCCCGCTAGTTCTTGATTCTTGTAGTGTGCGGGCGAATTGCTAAAGTCAAAACCTGGGATTGGCCCGCCGCCTACCTCGCCCATAAGCAGCGCATTCGGGCACTGGTCGCGCAGGGCAAAAGCCTCTGCAATTTCACGAACTAAGATAATTTCTTCCGCCCCTGCACCCAGGGCATAACAAGCACTGGTGAAGGCACGCAGGACATCAATCACGACGGCAGTACCCGTTGCGCGGGCGCTCTCTGCCAATGCAACACGGTGGAATTGCATGACGTTCCTTATATCGCTTCATTGGGCTAGGGGAAGAATACGGCATGGTTCATTGATCACGCCGTATTCTTCCCCTTTATGCTGGCTGTGCCGAGTGAGCGC
>CAMPHP010000602.1 GCA_946885925.1 uncultured Litorilinea sp. | reverse complement strand
GGTATCTATGGTTTTTGGCGCGGCGAGCTGCATCTCTCGTCATTGCGCAACCACTTCTGGTTCTACCTTGCCATTGGCTTTCTCGTCGGGGCAAGCACCGCGCTAAACTACTCGGCGGTAGCCTTTATCGACGTAGGCACAGCCTCCATGCTTGCCAAGACCTCTACTCTCTTTAGCATTGGCATTGGCTTATGGTGGCTGCGCGAGCGGCTCCACCCATTGCAGCTGGTGGGAGCTGTGTTGGCCTTTGCCGGTGTTCTCATTATCACCTTCCAGCCAGGGGATCTTCTGCGTTGGGGTGCGCTGATGGTCCTGGCATCCACAATCATGTATGCGCTCCATGCCGCCTTAGTAAAACGCTATGGCAACAGCATGGGCTTTGTCGACTTCTTCTTTTTTCGCTTGCTCTTTACTACCCTAACCTTGGGCGCGATTACTCTGACCCGGCCACTGACCATTACAGCAACACCCTCCATGTGGCTCTTGCTGGTGGTAGCAGGCACGGTTGACGTCGTGATCAGCCGAGCGCTCTATTACCAGGCATTGCGTCGCCTGCCCATGAGCCTTCATGCCATTATCCTAACCCTTAGTCCGGTTGTTACCGTTGGTTGGTCATATATGTTCTTCAGTACCTTCCCCGGCTTTCAACAGTTGCTCGGCGGGGTAATCGTGGTCGCCGGAGTCACATTGGCCGCCTTCTTCCGCAAATCCTAGCTGCCAGTACCGGATTGGCAGGCTGTAATAAATCGCGCCACAATTTAATCCCAGCACCTTTTCTGGTATAATCGCCATTGTAATTGCCGCTGGTGGATGTTCCACTGAACTGGCTCAACAGCAGCCTCATTCCACTTGGACTTTTTGGAAGTGTTGCCGCGATGAACTGGAAGCTGCCGCATCCAGCACTAACTGAATTGTTAACGGCCCTGACTCAAACTCATACGCCTGTCTATATCGTCGGTGGAGCAGTTCGCGATCTCCTTCTCCAACGACAGGTGAAGTTAACCGATTTAGACCTGGTCGTAGGCCAAAACGCAATTCCAATAGCCCGCAGCGTAGCGGATCGTCTTGGTTGGGCGTATTATCCTTTGGATGAAACGCGCGACGTCGCGCGGCTTGTCTTTATGCCAGGTGCCGACACACCTCTCGTATGCGATATCGCGGGTATGCGCGGGGGAAGCATTGAGGCGGATCTGCTGTTACGAGACTTTACGATCAACGCAATGGCATTGGCATACACATCAGCGCAGGTAGAGCCAACACTGATTGACATTGCTGGAGGGCAGGCCGATCTTGCCCATAGGCAAATCCGGCGCGTAACAGCAGCGAGTATGGCAGATGATCCGGTTCGCCTCCTGCGTGCGGTGCGCTTAGCCAATCAATTTGACTTTACGCTAGAAAGCGAAACTGAAACTCAGTCGCGTCGGCTAGCGCACACGGTGCAATTCGTCAGCCTGGAACGAGTTCGTGATGAACTCTGGAAGCTGTTGCTGACGCCAACGCCCCAGCGTGGTATCCAGCAGCTTCAAGAGTTGGGGTTGCTTGCGTATGTCTTGCCCGAAGTTGCGGCAACGGTAGGGGTAGAGCAATCACTGCCGCACCTCTATCCAGTATTTGAACACACCCTAAACGCAGTGGAACATGCCGCAATGTTGCGCGCATGGATTATGGGGGACGACGCAACCCCATTCAGTGAAGCCCACGCTTTTTTGCATGACAAACTTGGTAGATGGCAGCATCGCTTACGTCATCACCTTGGTACAACAGTTGGCAGCAACCGCCGACGTGCCGATTGGCTGATTTGGTTTGCCCTCTTCCATGATGTTGGCAAACCTCAGACACGGCTGGTGGAAACACAAGACGACGGCACGATGCGGACACGTTTTTATGAACACGAAGGAATTGGCGCAGAGATGACAGAGCAGCGTTTGTCTGCCCTGCGCTTTAATCGCAGCGAAATAGAATTAGCCCGCGCGGTTGTCTATTCTCACATGCGCCCGCATCATCTACACATGAGTTTTGCGGGCCAAAACATTAGCCGCCGTGCCGCCTTTCGTTTCTTCCGCGATGTAGGCACCAAGCAAACTGGAATCGGCCCAGGATTGGACACCTTATTGGTTGCCCTAGCCGATCGCTTGAGTGTGACCCAAGATATACCGCCAGATACTTCTGGTTATCTAACCCACATTGATGAGATGCTTCGCTATGCCTTTGAGGAAGCCGCGCAACCGCCGCCGCCTTTGGTAGATGGGCATATGCTCATGCAGCGCCTGGCGATCAAACCAGGCCCACGTTTGGGCATTCTGATGGAACATGTCATGGAAGCACAGGCCGCTGGCGAAATCAAGACCACCGATGAAGCTCTGCAACTGGCCGCCAGTTGGCTGGACCGGAATGGAGGTTCAGCTTAAATGAGCACCCAGCCGTCTAACCAACAACGCCCAGCCATTTGCCCCTATTTGGGCGCGGAATCTAGCAATCAGCGTCCAACCGAGGCGATTGACTATCCGAGCTTCGAGAACCGTTGTTGGTCGGGGACACACCCCATTCCGCTGCTCTTAACCGATCAAGCTACTCTCTGCCTCTGCAATGGTTACCGCAGTTGCCCGCGCTTTGTTGCGGCGCGGGCCGGACGCCAGGGCTATGAGATGCCAACTACTGCCCCTGCGCCTCCCGTGGACAGTGATGCAATTACGCAAGCCCTCGAGGAGTTGGAGGCCGACGTTGAGGCAAGCAGCATTGCCGAGACCAAGAGCCGCCGGCGCTGGGGTTGGATCGGTGCAGGGCTTATCTTTATGTCTAGCCTGCTCTGCGGCGGTTTCTTTGCCGCCTATGTTGGCTGGCAGATGGTTAGCGAAGAATTCAGGGCAACCTTACCTGGAAATGTCGATACACTCGCCGCAGCATCAGCAGAGCCACAGATCCAAAATCAGCCCCAACTCTATCTGATTGTCACCGCCACCAGCGAACCCCAGGCCGAAATTATAGACCAAGCACAAAATCAACTACCTGCCGAAGTGGGGGCGAACAGCATTCCAGGCAACAGCCAGACCTACCCCGAGGCTGTATTGCCGACAGCAGCACCAGAGGGCATGGTGGTAGATCCAGCCCAACCACCTCCCTCACTTGCCGAAATTGCACAAGCATCGAACAGCAACGCCATTACTCAAGAGACAAACGCCCAAGAACCAAATCCCACGCCGATTCTCGACTTTGGGTTAGAAGTGCCAACGCGACGACCAACACCCATCCTTGATATTCCCACCAGCACACCCAGTGCAGCGGAAGTCACCGCCACAGTCCAGCCGACAGCTACCCCAGTGCCTCCTTTGGGAACACCCGTGGTACTCTTCAACGTAGAGGATACATGGCTGGAACCAGGTGACTGTACGACTGTTACCTGGATGGTGGAAAATGTACGCGCAGTCTATTACGAAAACCTGGGTGTGGATGGGCACGGTCAACATGAGGAATGTATGACCGACAAGAACAAAGAACTCAACCTCATGATTATCGCGGGCAATGGGGCGACCCAGTTCTATACGCTTACCGTGGACATGGTAAAACCCACCAATAC
>CAMPHP010000601.1 GCA_946885925.1 uncultured Litorilinea sp. | reverse complement strand
TCCCCCAGTCGTTGGCTGAACTCAAGCAGTGGCGATTGCGCGGGCCGGATGGTCAACTAAGCGAAGAACGTATTCCGACCTTGATTGAATTGCTCTCTGCTACACAGGGTGAGATGCCGCTTCTACTCGAATTAAAGGATTGGCGCTTTGCAGATCGACATCACGCCAAGCGGCTGGTAGATACGCTTACGCATTACGGCGTTTTGGCGAAATGCGCGATCATATCGTTTAATCAGGCTTTGGTGGCGGCAATTCGCCAAGTTGACCCGGCGATTCGTGTGGGTACAATCACACTAGTCAACCCGATCCCTCAGGCCGAGGGGATGCTCTTGGGGCCTTTTTGGCCGCTGCTTTGGATCAATCCCTTCTATGTGGCCTGGGCGCACCGGATGGGACGCATTGTGGCTCCGCTGGATCCTACACCGGAGCAGCGTATCGATCGCTATTTGAGCATGCGGGTTGATGCGATTATGGCCGATGACCCAGCTGCGGTCCTGGCTGCTATGCGGCGCAGAGTGGCAGAACGTGATGGTCGCTGATGCAAGCGCTCCCTGATCCTGGCATTGTTATGACCGGAGAGCCGTGCTGCGAAGGGTAAAAGCCCTATGTTTGTCTTATTAGGGATGGCTTGCAAAGGGTAGAATAAAATCAGGAGAATTGTGGAGAGTTCCAAGTTAGCCGATAAACAGAAGGTAATATTGCCATCTGCTGCGGATAAGCCGGTTTACGTAAATCAGATGTTTGCGCGCATTGCGCCTACTTATGACCTGATGAACCGGCTGATGAGTGGCGGCCAAGACCAGCGCTGGCGTGAACTCCTGCTCGACTTGTGCGATCTGCCTGTGCAAGGACGGCTGCTTGACGTGGGTACGGGTACAGGCGACATCGCTGCGGCAGCACGACAGCGTAAACCCTCTATAGATGTGGTCGGTGTTGACTTCACTTATGAGATGATGGCTGTGGGCAAGCGCCGGGCGAGTCGCCGCCAGCTACCCTTTGTACAAGGGGATACGTTGGCGCTGCCCTTTGCCGACAGTTGCTTTGATGCTGTGGTTAGTGGCTTCTTACTCCGTAATGTAGTCGATCGGAAAGCGGTCTTGGCCGAACATGCCCGCGTCACGAAGCCAGGGGGTCGAGTCGTCTGCTTGGAGACTACACCGCCAGAAAATAGCGTCTTGGGGCCGTTATTCCAGTTCTATTTTTTCAATATCGTACCGCTGCTCGGTGGGCTTGTTAGTGGTGACAGGGAAGCCTATCGCTATTTGCCCCATAGTACGGTGGCTTTTCCGAGGCCAGCGGAATTTGCACGGATGATGGAACAAGTTGGATTACGCAACGTTGTGTACCAGGAGTTAATGTTTGGTTCAGTGGCGATTCATGTTGGCACAAAAGTTTAATACTCCTGCTTTTTACTATTTGCTTTGTGGCGTTGTACTTGATGGCGTTGTACTTTATGGCATTTACTTTAGGGCGTTACCTTTGTGGAAGGCTTTGAACCTATGAGCGTGAACGCGCTGGCAAGCGACGCAACTGCGCGCCACGACGATCTCGCCGCGCAGCGCGGCGTGCCGAGCCTGGTATGGCGGGCAGGACAGCAGCGGCGCTTTGACATGATTTTGCGTTGGGGCTTTCCTTCAGGCCAGAGCCATGTGCAGCGCATTTTGGAAGAGGGCTGTGGCATTGGAACCTATGTGCGGGCGCTGCTACCCCATGCGGACCAAGTCTGTGGCATTGATGTGGAGCCTGACTATTTGAAGCAAGCTGCGCAAACACTATCTGCTGCCCATTTGCAACTGGCTGTCTGTGAAAAGTTGCCCTACCCTGACGATTATTTTGACTTGATCCTCAACCATGAAGTAATCGAGCATGTCGCGGATGACCGGGCGACCGCTGCGGAAATGGTGCGTGTGCTCAAACCGGGCGGGCGGGCCGTGATCTTTGCGCCAAATCGCCTCTATCCCTTTGAGACCCACGGTTACTATTGGCGCGGTGTTTACCACTTTGGCAATACCCCATTGATCAACTATTTGCCAGATCTTTTGCGTGACCGGCTTGCCCCCCATGTGCGTGCCTATAGTGCCAGCGGGCTGCGCGAACTCTTTTTGGGGCTGCCTGTGCGTGTGGTTCACCATACACAGATTTATCCTGGATATGACAATATTGTCTATCGCCGTCCTCAGCTAGGCCGGTGGCTGCGGCGTATTACCTATGCGCTGGAACAGTCGCCGTTGGCTGCGTTTGGAATCAGCCATCTGCTAGTGCTTGAGAAGAGTTAAGCTAGAGTTTGAGAGAAGAGTTTAAGAGAAGAGTTTAAGAGAGTAGAGAAGCCTAGTTCCTATGCAACGACTCGACCGACACGACCGCATTTTTATCACACGACGCAAGCGTTCGCGCGCGATCCACAACCGGCCTCGACCCTGGTTTTGGGTGGGGCAGAGCTTGTTGGGCGTCTTGACGATGATTGTGGTGGTCGTAACATTAACTGTTGGCTCCGGCGTAGCTGTTGCCTATGGCATTTACAACACCTATGCCGCTCAGTTGCCGGATGCTGGTCTGATCGAAACCCAGCAGGAGGAATTTGAGACAGTGCGGATCTATGACCGCACTGGCAACCATCTGCTCTATGAGAGTGTTGACCCGCGACCTTTCCGCGGTGATCGAACCTATGTCCCGCTCAATGAAATGTCTCCCTGGGTGGCAAAGGCGGCAGTGGCGCTTGAAGATCGCAACTATTGGGAGAATCCTGGTATCAACGTGCGCGGTCTCCTGCGTTCCTTTGTCTCCAACTTTCAAGGAGGATCGGTGCAGGGTGGTTCATCCATCACCCAGCAGTTGATCAAGAATGTGATTATCCCGGTCGAGGAACGCACACAACTGAGTTATGCACGTAAGCTCAAAGAAGTCATTTTGGCATTAGAGGTCACGCGCAAATACCCCAAGGATAAGATCTTGGAGTGGTATCTGAACTATAACTCCTATAATAATTTGGCCTATGGGGTGGAAGCTGCCAGCCAGGTCTACTTTGGCAAGAGCAGCAGAGAATTAGGCTTAGCCGAAGCAGCCATGTTGGCTCCTATTCCGCAATTCCCTGCGTTGAATCCGATTGACAACCCGGACGATGCCAAGGAGCGCCAGGGATTAGCGCTACAGGCAATGGTCGAGGCGGGTTATATCACCCAGGCGGAAGCTGAAGCAGCTTTTGCCCAGCCTCTATCGCTACGCAAGTCAGTAGCCGAGCGTTTTGACATTCTGACCGCGCCTCATTTTGCGCTCTATGCACTAGATCAGGTTCAGCGTGAGTTTAATACTGCTGCAGACCCCTATTTTATCTGGAAGAATGGGTTGACCATCTACACAACGCTGGATGTGGACTTGCAGCGCCATGCCGAACAGGTGGCGCGTGAGCAAGTGGCGTTAATGGTAGAGCAGGAAAAGAACGCGTCGAATGCTGCTGTGGTTGCGATTAAGAATAACACTGGCGAAATCCTGGCGATGGTCGGCTCGTTAGACTATAACAATGAGGATATTGATGGTCAGGTGAATGTCGCTATTTCCGAGCGCCAGCCGGGATCGAG
>CAMPHP010000600.1 GCA_946885925.1 uncultured Litorilinea sp. | reverse complement strand
CCCTGGAAGGGTCTCTCTGCCCACGTTGGCCCAGAGAGATGCCTACGGCATGACAAAGGCGCGAGTCTGTCACTCCGTAGGAGTCTCTCTGGATCGCGCGGCAGAGCAGAGACTGCCCCCGGGCGCGGGGTGACAGAGCCGCGTACTCCCCAGAGGTGACAATTTGGATTAAGTTAGCGCAATGTTTTCCACGCTTGCTTTACCCAGCTTTTATTTATCCAGCTTTATCGACAAACAGCAGGCAATCATCAAGGGAGAGCACAGGAATGAGTGCCGCCACGGAATATCGCTATAATCGCCTGACCTGGGCGGAGATGAATGACGCAATTGCCATGAACAAGGTGGTTTTGCTGCCTACGGGTTCAACCGAGCAGCATGGTCGTCATCTACCGCTTGATGTAGATCTCTTTTTGGCCGAGTCGGTCTGTTTGGAGGTAGGCCAGCGTGCTCCAGATAAGGTGCTGGTACTGCCACCTATCGCCTATGGTCTCAATATGCATCATATCGACTTCCCCGGCACGATCCACATTGAGCCGGAGGTCTTTATCGCCTTCTGTCTGAATATCACCAAGAGTGTCGCCTATCATGGCTTTAAGAAGATTCTCCTGGTGAATGGGCATGGCTCCAATACACCGTTAATCGATCTGGTGGCGCGGCGGACTGTCCTAGAGACTGAATCGCTTTGTGCGGCTGTAAACTATATTTCGCTAGCAGTCCAAGCGTTCAACCAGATCAAGGATACAGAAGTCCTGGCCCATGCTGATGAATTTGAGACCTCGCTCTATCTGCATTTGGCTCCGGAGCGGGTGCAGATGGACAAGGCTGGCGCGGGCGATGATGTGGCAGGCAAGTATATGAGTTCAGACTCGATGTACACATACCCCGTGCGCTTCAATGATTATTGGGGACGCTGGACGAACCTGGGTGTCCACGGCGATGCACGCACCGCCACGGCAGAGAAGGGCAAGGTGATCTTTGAGGCGGCAACGAGCGCACTGGTGGAGATTGTCAACGAATGGCGCGAATGGCCGATTGCCGAGCGTATGGATCAGCATGCCCAGCCTGTGCAGAAGCAGATCCGTTGGTAACGCAACCACAGGAATTCTCAAGGATTGAGGAGCTATGACGCATCTAGCCATTAATGGGGGTGAAGCTATTCGCACAAAGCCGTGGCCGCGCTGGCCTCAATGGGATGAGCGTGAGGCACAGCGTGTACAGGCGGTGCTGGAGTCGGGAGAATGGGGCGGCTTTAACGAGGTAGTCCGCGAGTTCGAGGCTGCATGGGCCAAGCGCCATCAGGCGAAACATTGCATCAGTGCAGTCAATGGCACATTAACGCTGGAAGCAGCATTGCGCGTGCTGGGGATCGGCGCGGGCGATGAGGTGATTGTTCCGCCCTATACCTTTATCGCCACTGCCAATGCGGTGCGTTTGGTGGGTGCGACGCCGGTCTTTGTGGATATTGAGCCAGATACCTATAACCTGGACATTGATCGGGTAGCCGAGGCGATTGGCCCGAAGACCAAAGCCGTGATCCCCGTCCATTTTGGTGGATTGGCGGTAGATATGGATCGCTTGCTGCCCTTGGCAAAGGCGCATGGGCTGGCTGTCGTAGAGGATGCTGCCCACGCTCACGGCAGCACATGGCGAGGAACGCCGCTGGGCTCTCTGGGCGACATCGGCTCGTTTAGTCTGCAACAGAGCAAGAACCTGACCGCGGGCGAAGGGGGAATTCTCACTACCAATGATGATGATTTGGGCCTGAAGCTGTGGAGCTTTGCCAATCAAGGCCGCGATCCACAGGGGCGTTGGTATGAGCATGGCATGTTAGGCTCGAATCTGCGCATGAGTGGCTGGCAGGCTGCCATTCTGCTCGCCCAGTTGGAACGCTTTGATGAGCAGTTGGTGCGGCGTCAGGCTAGCGCGCGCCGCCTCTATAGCATTTTGGAGGAGATCGACGGGCCTACTCCCATGCGCTGGGATCCCCGCTGTGACAATCACGCCCACCATCTTTTTATGATGCGCTATGATCCAGATAAGTACAACGGCTTATCGCGCGAGGACTTTGTCAACGCACTCAAGGCCGAAGGCGTGCCCTGCTCTATCGGCTATTACCGGCCCCTTTATGAGCAAGTCCCGCTGGCAGAACCCTACAGCCGGATCATGCCCTGCCCTGTGACAGAGCAAGCGTGCAAGGAAGCGATTTGGCTGGCGCAAAGCGTGCTCTTGGCCGAGCCGGAGGAGATGGATGATATTGCGCGTGCTATGGTCAAGATTCGCGAACACGTGGCTGAAGTGCCTCATTCATCTCTTACCACCGCAGCCTAGGTTCCTTTATGCAGAAGTTTTCTACTCTCTTCGGAGAGTATAAATGGCCCCTCGCCATCATCGTGATTGGTCGCTTTGGCTTATTTGTGCTGGCCTATGCAGGTCTTGTTTTTATGCCAGAATACAACACAGATCCGACGACCTGGGATCTCTTTGGGGAGAATCGCTGGCTCAATGGCTGGGCGCGTTGGGATGCAGGCTGGTACAAGGATATTGCCGAGCTAGGTTATGAGATCGCACCGCGCTTTGATGAACAGCGTAACGTCGTCTTCTTTCCACTCTATCCATTGGCAATTCGTGCTGTGCGCCTGCTGACCCATCATACCGGACTTGCAGGCTTGATCGTCTCTAATGTCTCCTTTGCTGTGGCGATGCTTCTGCTCTTTCCGCTCGTGAAAAAGCTCTATTCAGGTGAAACAGCAAAGCTCACACTGGTTTTTGTTTCGGTCTTTCCCTTTTCTTTTTACTTTAGCGCGCTCTATGCAGAGGCGCTCTTTTTTGTCTTTGTGGTTGGCTCATTCTTTTTTGCCCATCGCTCACAATGGGCCTGGGCTGCAATATGTGCCGCACTGGCTGGGGCAACACGTTTGGCTGGCATCACCTTGATTGTGGGGCTGGGAGTACTGTACCTAGAGCAGATTCAGTTTCAGATACGGCGCATTCGTCCCAATATTCTCTGGTTACTGATTGCTCCCTTGGGTGTGGTGGTTTATGCGCTTTTCCTTGAATATCGTTTTGGGGAACCGTGGATCTTTGCCTCGGCGCGCGGCGTTGTAGATGATTGGAGCAATGATCTCGTTCAGTCTGTGCGCTCTGTGCTGTCACGTGATGCGATCTTGACGGGTCGCTCACAGATGATGTACCTGTTTAATCTGCTCATCGGGATTGTGTCGATTGTGCCTGTCATTGCATGCTGGCAGCGGCTATCCAAAGCCTATGTGGTGTGGACTCTGGCTTACTTTGCCGTCTCTTTTGTTGGAAATTGGTTTAACTTGGGGCGTTATATGCTGCCCGCGTTTCCTATCTACATTGCAACTGCGCTGCTGATTAAACGGACTGAAGGGGTGCTTGCTATCGTCTACCTGAGCACGCTGGCACTGGCGCTGCTGACGATTCTTTATACCCACTGGTACTGGGTGTCGTAGCGCGCCTGTGCCGGGAGAGAATCCGCGGGCCGCTATGCGGGGTCACGCGATCAGGGCAAATCAAAAGTCGAAAAGAGTAGTAGATGAAAGGGACTCCTTTGGAGTA
>CAMPHP010000599.1 GCA_946885925.1 uncultured Litorilinea sp. | reverse complement strand
CCCTTGTACTCGTCCACAAACCACCCCAGACCATAAGAGGCGTTGGCGTCAACGGGTACTTGTGGCTCCCAAGTCTCGGCCAGGTTTTCTGATGAGACGACGCGGGTGCCGTCCGGGGCCACTCCTTCACCCAACTCGGTCAGGAGATAACGCGCCATGTCTAGCACATTCGACCAGTGAGCACCTGCCGGGGCCACCGGCACTACGACACGCTCCATCGAGAGCGGGGCTAACTCATAGGGCACCTCGACCCCAATTGTATGAGGCAGGGCATAATTCTCATCGGCTATGACCTCATCAAACGAGAGGGTGGTATTCTCCATGCCAATCGGAGCAAAGATACGCGCATCCAACTCATCAACATAGACCTCATAGAGACTGCCCCACGCCGCACCAGTAGCTGCAGCCGCCGCATAGCCGCCGGTGGCAACCAGTTGGTTACTATACTGAAATGCTTCACCAAACTCGGTAAAAAACTCGAACTCTTGCAGCGACTCAACAATATCTTCGGCGCTTAACTCATCGGCATTGAAGATCAGTTGCAGATCACGGCGCGGCACCCCTGTGCAGGCGCAGACGAGATTACGTATGGTGATCTGCTCCGACAGTTCCGGATCTGCCACACTAAACTGGGGCAATACCTCGCGTACGGGTGTATCCCAACTCATGAGTCCATCGTCTACCACGGTCGCCATCATCATGGTCGTCATGGTCTTGCCGGTGGAGCCGATCATCATCAATGTCTCCGGCGTCACCGGCGCATCATTGCCCAACTCACGCACGCCAAAACCCTCGGCATAGACCATCTCCCCATCTTGCACCACAGCAACGGCCACCCCTGGCACACCATATTCAGCCAGCTTGCGCTCGATATAGCTATCCAGTTCGGCGCGGATTTCGTCGTTAAAGGGCAAAGGCTCCACGCCCGCCAGATTCACTCCTTCCATACCAGCAATTCGGAAGCCAGTCTGGATGATGCTCAGTTGTGCAGAGCGTTGGCTAACAGCGATCAAATCGCCACGGAACAAGAGGGCATAGGTGTTCCCCTCTGACAGCAGCCCCAGAGCCGCCATCACGACATCGCTCTCCCCTGTCTCATATTCGACGCTTATGACACGTTCCAGTCCACCATAGGGCGGTACCTCAGTTACCTTCGATACCGGCGTGTCCAATTCTGGATCTACTATTGTCCAAGCCTGGGCAACCCCTGCCTCTAGATTCGGATCTGGCACCACAACAATGGCAACTTCGATCTCCTCATCCGGGCTGGTGAGCAAGGCATAGCCATCGCGGGTGGTTGCGGTCCAGTTGGTGGGAATTGGAACTGTAAAGCGCCCTTGGGGATCGCTATAGATATCACTTTCTGTCGCGATCTGTTCCTCATTGGGGGCTGGCGTTGGAGGCGCAACAATGGGTTGGCAGCCCGCCAACACGACCAGGGTGACTAGACTCCATAGTAGAGCTATGCGTTTCATACGTGGCTCTTTCTAGTGATGCGTGCCAATTATTTACACTAGGAATACCTACCCTAGGACATAGATACTACGTTTACACAATTTGCGAATGATGTGACCCCCGGCACAATTGCCGCTGCCCCCTACGTTTCTCCGCAAGTGAAAGGAAAGTGTAAGAATTGTATGCAGTTTGTGAGGCAAGTTGGAGTACTATATAAACGTTGTATAAAAGTGAGAGGAGGTAGCGTGATCCTCTCAAGAAAACCCTATCCACCTACCTGTTTTCTGCGAATCGGCCCCGTTTAATTTATTAACTCATGTTACGCAGACGGATGCTGCGGGTGTAAGATGATCTCCGAAAGGAGATCGTGAGCATGACAAAAGAACTGCTCGACTTGTACAGTGACTATCTGCTGAGTTCATTTGGTGCGACGACCGCAACAGGACTAAGTCGACTGCTCGACGGAGCGGTCAGCCACGACCAGGTGACCCGCTTTCTGTCAGAGAAGGTCAAGACAAGCAGCGACTTGTGGCGGGTGGTGAAACCACTCGTGCGCCAGCTTGAGTCGGCAGAAGGGGTCTTGATCTTTGATGATAGCATCGCAGAGAAGCCCTACACCGACGAGAACGAGATCATTGGCTGGCACTACGACCACACACAAGGACGCAATGTCAAAGGCATCAACTTTCTCACCGCCCTGTATCACAGCCAAGGTGTCAGTCTGCCCATTGCCTTTCACCTGGTTGCCAAGACGGAAACGTACCTGGACAAGAAAAGTGGCAAGATGAAACGACGCAGTCCAACGACCAAGAATGACCACTATCGTCAGATGCTCCAGGTTTGTGTGCGCAATGGTGTGCTCTTTCGTTATGTGCTCAACGATAGCTGGTATGCAGCTGCCGATAATATGATGTTCATTCGCCACGCACTGGAGCGTCACTTCATCATGGCACTCAAGAGCAACCGCAAGGTGGCACGCTCTGCTCAAGACAAACGTCAGGGTCGCTATCAGACAGTCAGCACACTCGATTTACCCGAAGGAACGGTGCAGGAAGTCTACTTAGAAAGTGTGGACTTCCCCTTGCTGCTCACCCAGCAACGCTTCACAAACGAAGACGGCAGCACCGGTATTCTCTATCTGGTGACGAGTGATGTGACACTCGATGCTACCCACCTCACGACAATCTACCAAACACGGTGGAAAGTGGAAGAGTATCATCGCTCGCTCAAGCAGAACGCCTCGCTGGATAAGTCTCCGACTCGCACCGTGACCACGCAAACCAATCATTTCTTTGCTGCCCTCTGCACCTTTGTCAAGCTAGAGTGGTTGCGTACCCAGACCAAACTCAACCATTATGCTTTGAAGTCAAAGCTCTATCTCTCGGCCTTACTCTCGGCCTATCAATCTTTGCAGGCCTTGCAGCCTATTCGTTTCGCTCATCCCTGCTCTACTGCGTAACATGAGTTACCAGTTATTTTGCTTTACAACTTTGCAGAAGACTATCTCAGTTCTGTCTCAACACAACTTTGATCTAAAGTTGTTTGTAACAAAAAGCATTACTCGCAAGCTACTGTATGAAAGTTAACGATGCTTTGTCTCCCCGTAGAAGTCTCTCTGTTGAAGCAGAGTGGAGAGATGCCTATGGCATGACATGGCTAACTTGAACTGTCATACTATAACTTACTTAACTACTTGAACACTATACGAGCCAAAGGGCTTACCAATGTACGATGTTGAAGCCAATCCAAGCGTAGCAGAATATTACTTCAAGCGATGGATCGGCTTTCCAATCAGTCATTGCCCAGATACAGTGATTGTGGCTGGCACTACAGGACTCTTCAACGATCTTGCGGGAGGTGATGGATTTGTGGCCGAACTCGAGAAACTGGGGTGGGATACACAGATTGGTACAGCCTATCACTTTGGTGCCTCTTGTCTAGCTCAAAAAGGTGACCAGCAGACGCTTTGGACAGTGTGTGGTGATGGGACGTATGCGTTTGGTCATGCCCAAGTTCTGGCACGCTGTAAGCATTTACGCCGTGTAGTAGTTTACAGCGCGGCAGGTAGCCTAAATCCACAAATTCGGTCTTATGACGTCAATGTCCCAGTTACAAGTAGTTGTGGT
>CAMPHP010000598.1 GCA_946885925.1 uncultured Litorilinea sp. | reverse complement strand
AAGATTGCCCGCGCGGATCAGTTCCGCCACCGGCTCAACCTCACGTCCGCCCATTGGATCCTGGCTCTTAATTTCAATGTTGATCTTGAGCTTCCCCGCCACCAGCGCCAAGACATCCTCAAGCGTAGGCACACCCGTTCCCGCAAAGTCGGTGCTGAAGTGGCTCCCCGCATCCAACTTGATCAGTTCCGCTGCGGTCAAATCCATGACGCGGCCGCGTCCATCTGTGGTTTCATCCACTGTGAAGTTGTGCATGACCACAAGGACACCATCTTTGCTACATTGAACATCAAGTTCAATGCCATCTGCGCTAAGCGCCATTGCCTGTTCAAACGCGGGCAAGGTATTTTCGGGGGCGACTGCTTTTGCGCCACGGTGAGCAAAGACCTGGGTTCGTTTTGACATACCTTACCTCAAATTTGGGTTGGGGTTGTATAGGGAGTGAGTGAAAATTCTGTGAGTCAGAACCACGACGCTGGTTCGGCTTTTGATAGCTCAACCAGTTGAGTACCATCGATCAGAGCAATCGGTTTGCCGGTCGCCCAACGCCGTGCAGCGGTGCTGATGTTGTTGTTGGTTACAAGATAGCCCATGTGTGCATCATGATGGATCAGCGCGCCATAGAGATCGCGCACAACCGGCTCACCTACTACGTTGCGATAGAGCTTGCATTGGACAATCGCCATATGCCCGTTGGGGTCTGTGACAATGATATCAACACCCCCATCCTTTACATCGCGCACATTCTCCACCTGATAGCCCTGGCGTGCAAAGATGCGCTGGGCCACATATTCTTCAAATTGTGAAGGGGTCAAACGTCCAACCTGCTCCAAGGTCAATGCAGGCCATTCGTGGCGGCGCAGACGTGCCTGCCAGCGGCGCAAGGTTGACCACAAGCCCAACCCTAGCGGGATGCCTAACCCAACGCAAGTGAGCATGAGCACAGCGTCCAACTGGCCCGCACCTTCCAACCCTGTAAGCCAGAGCCGCCAACCCAGCCACGTATAGAGCGCCAACCATGCCACCAACCCCACAGCCAGCACACTCGTCTGGAGATTGAGTTGCTTGGGTGGTCGCCACGCCGGGGGGCGAAAGTTGTAAGTGCGATAGGTCACTCTTTGTGCCATCAGGTGAATCCATTACGAAAGCCTAAAACGCCTTATGCGAGTTGGCTCACAAATGGGGCTAGCCGCCAAACAAACGGCCTAGCAAGCTCTTTTTCTTGGGTGCAGGAGGAGGCGGAACATAAAGTGCAGGCTCTTCCTCTTCTTCCTCGTCAGCAATAATCCCCAACTCGCGTTTGAGTTCTTCCGTCATAGCGTCCGGTGTCCACATCGGCTCCCAGACAATATGCACGCGCACATCGCCAGCACCATGAGCGATCAGCACCTTTTCCACATTTTCGATGATCTGCGGCCCCATCGGGCAGTGGGGTGTGGTTAATGTCATCGTTACATCAACGGATTGGTTGGGTTGCACTTCTATGCCATAGACCAGCCCCAAATCTACAATGTTTTGATAGATCTCCGGGTCGATCACCGCGCGCAGATACTCGCGGCACCGTTCTGCTGTCAGTTGGTCGCTCATCAAGCTATCACTCATGCATATTCTCCCTATCTCCACTCTGTTGAAGGCGGCTTGCCTTTGAACAGAGTCTAGCTATGCTCTACCCCGTGGGAGCCCGAACGCTGCAACAATTCGATCATGATACCGTGGGTCGCCTTGGGGTGGACAAAGGCCACCAAACCGTGGACGCCCTGGCGCGGTGTTTCATCGATCAGCCGCAGCCCTTTTGCTGCCAGTGCCGCCAGTGTGGCATAGATGTCATCTACCTCAAAGCAGACATGGTGCGTACCTTCGCCGCGTGACTGCAAAAAGCGCGCAGTACCACTGCTGCTGTCGGTCGGGGCGATCAGTTCCACCGTACTATTGCCTGCATCCAAAAACGCGGCCTCTACCAACTGCTCGGCAATCGTCAAGCGCTCGATCAGGCGGAAGCCTAACAGACCGCAGTAGGTTTGCAGTGCGTCGTCTAGCTCTTGTACCACGATGCCGATGTGGTCAATACGTGTAAGTCCTGTCTCCGTAATGGCCCTATCTGGCACAATCGAACTTCTATCCATCCTCACAACCAACTTTCCGGCGTATATTCGCCAAAGACCCGCCGCAGCGCATCACAGATTTCACCCAATGTAGCATAGGCTTCCACAGCCTCCACAATCAAGGGCATCAGCGGCGCATCAGGAGACTTGGCAGCACTCTCTAGCTGAGTTAATAGTTCACTGACACGGCTATTGTCGCGCTCAGCACGCAATACAGCCAGCGCCGCACTCTGCGCGGTACGTACGCTCTCATCCACACGCAGCAAATCCGGCGTTACCGTTGTTGCACTCTGGAAGCGATTCACACCTACGACCACCTGATCACCGGCTTCGATGGCGCGTTGCGTCCGGTAGGCTGTCTCTTGAATCTCGCGCTGGATAAAGCCCTGCTCGACCGCTGCCAATGCCCCACCTAGCGCATTAATGCGTGCAATATAATCCGCGGCCTGTGCCTCGATCTGGTCGGTCAGCCACTCTACATAGTAGGCTCCACCCAAGGGATCCACCGTATCGGCTACACCACTTTCATAGGCGATAATCTGCTGAGTCCGCAAGGCTATCTCCACTGATTTTTCGGTGGGCAAGGCCAATGCCTCATCCATACCGTTGGTATGGAGGCTTTGCGTTCCCCCCAAGACCGCGGCCAGGGCTTGCATGGTGACACGGATGATATTGTTTTCCGGCTGCTGGGCAGTCAAAGTGCTGCCGCCCGTTTGCGTGTGGAAGCGCAAGCGCCAACTATCCGGGTGCTGTGCGCCAAAGCGTTCACGCATCGTGCGCGCCCACAGCCGCCGCGCGGCGCGGAACTTGGCAACTTCCTCAAGGAAGTTGTTATGGGCATTAAAGAAGAAGCTCAACTGCTTGGCAAAGCCATCTACATCCAAACCAGCGTGCAATGCTTGTTGGACATACTCAATCCCATTCGCCAGGGTAAAGGCGACTTCCTGTACAGCGGTACTACCCGCCTCGCGGATATGATAGCCACTGATTGAGATGGTATTCCATTTAGGCGCATTGGCGGCACAATAGCGGAAAATATCCGTGATCAGCCGCATCGAGGGTGCGGGCGGGTAGATGTAGGTGCCGCGCGCAATATATTCCTTGAGAATATCGTTCTGCACCGTCCCGCGCAGCGCGCGACTTGGAACACCTTGCTGTTTGCCCACTGCCACCACCATCGCCAGCAGCACTGCCGCTGGCGCGTTGATGGTCATGCTGATCGAGACCTTATCCAGCGGAATCCCATCCAGCAGCGTTTCCATGTCGCGCAGGCTGCTGATAGAGACCCCCACCTTGCCCACTTCCCCCTCGGCAAAGTCATGGTCGGCGTCATAGCCGATTTGGGTGGGCAGATCAAAGGCCACGGAAAGACCCGTTTGCCCCTGCTCAATCAGATATTTATAGCGGCGATTGCTCTCGGCGGCAGTGCCAAACCCCGCATACTGGCGCATGGTCCAAAAGCGCCCGCGATACATATTGGGC
>CAMPHP010000597.1 GCA_946885925.1 uncultured Litorilinea sp. | reverse complement strand
AACTGTTCCCCATGCAGTGGCAGAGTCGCCTCTGCAATCCTTCTCGCACAATTCGCT
The DNA here is from genome assembly GCA_946885925.1 of uncultured Litorilinea sp. The sequence goes on along the minus strand of CAMPHP010000597.1, from coordinate 3,532 downwards.
TTAGTGCAAGCTGCTCTCTTTTGTTCTCTTTTGCTCTGTTCTCCTTTGATCCGTTCTGTGCCTGTACGTGCATTCTGGTAAGGAACTCCTGTTGTGACCGCAGCCAACTTAAACCCAACGCAAACCCATGTGCTAGCGCCTCGCCACAGCGCAGAACGCGGCGTCAGTTCCCATTTGCTTGGCTTTTGGCGCAAGAATGAACTGGCGACAGTAGGCGGGCTTTTCTTTGGTTTGGTGATCATTGCCGCCATTATTGCCCCGTGGATTGCGCCCTATGATCCTGTGAAGGTTGATATTCCCTCGCGGCTGATCGCTCCTTCCGGGCAACATTGGTTTGGTACTGATGAATTTGGCCGAGACTTACTCTCGCGGGTTATCTATGGCGGACGTCCTGTCCTCATTACCGGCGTGCTTTCGGTGCTCAGTGCCTTGCTCCTCGGAACCTTGATTGGTGCAATAGCAGGCTATCGGGGTGGCTGGTTTGATGAGTTGCTCATGCGAATTATGGACATCATGCTATCGTTCCCGGCAATTTTGCTGGCGATCTTGATCGTGGCATCGTTAGGTGTGGGGCTGACCAACACCATTATGGCCGTTAGCTTTTCCATGATCCCCACCTTTGCCCGCCTCTCCCGCTCGATTGTTCTGACGTTGATGCATGAACCCTATGTTTTGGCCTCGCAAAGCGTGGGCACACCCGATCACGGGATCTTGCTGCGCCATATCTTGCCCAATATGACGCCGCCACTGATTGTGCAAGCAACCGCCATGCTGGCAATTGCCATTAGCTATTCTTCTGCCCTAGGTTTCTTGGGATTAGGTGTAGAACCACCCACGCCGGATTGGGGGCTGATGGTGAGTGAAGGCCAGCGTCTGATTTTTGATGCGATTTGGATCCCCTTCTTCCCTGGGCTTGCTATTACGCTCACGGTGCTAAGTGTCAACTACCTCGGCGACGGCCTGCGCGACCACTTAGATCCGCGCATGCGCGATCGCTAGGCTGGAAAGAACTATGATTTATATTTTACGCCGCTTGGTTTGGCTGCCCGTGGTCTTATGGGCAGTTGCTAGTCTAACTTTTTTGATTTTGCGTCTAGTACCAGGTGATCCCCTGGCAAGTGTGGCGACATTGGTGCTGGATCCCTCACAGCTTGACCGAATTCGCACGCAATGGGCGTTGGATCAGTCTTTGTGGAACCAGTATTTGCTCTTTATGCACAGTCTGGCGCAAGGTGATCTGGGCATATCCATGGCCTCAGGCCAACCGCTGACCCGGCTGCTCTATGAGAAGATGCCGCCGACGATTGAACTGGCATTGGTGGCAATGGTGATTAGCACCGTGGTTGGCGTTGGTGCTGGCATGATTGCGGCGACAACCCGGCGGCGAAGCGTGGATTACACGGCGCGCACCTTTGCGATCCTGGGGCTGTCCATTCCATGGTTTTGGATTGCTATCCTCTTTATCTATATTTTTTCTGTCAAGCTACGCTGGACACCTGTGGGTGGGCGGATTGGCGTGGGTGTTCAATATGAAGTCATTACCAACTTCTTGCTCGTTGATAGCCTGATTACAGGGAACTGGACAGCATTCATGAGCGCGCTGCGTCACTTGGCACTGCCTGCCCTGGCAATCGGATTGACCTCGGCGGGCTTCGTGGCACGCATGACGCGCTCGTCCATGCTGGAGGTGATGCGTGCTGACTATATTCGTTCGGCGCGGGCCAAAGGCTTGCGCGAACGAACCGTGAACCTGAGTCATGCACTGCGCAACGCTATTCTGCCTGTCCTAACCTTGCAAGGATTGCAATTTGGTACTTTGCTAGGTGGCGCGGTGATTACTGAGCTAGTCTTTGCGTGGCCTGGTCTGGGGCGTATGTTGCTGGATGGCATTCTGCGCCGTGACTATGCTGTGGTGCAAGGCACGGTTATCTTTGTGGCTTTTTTCTATGTACTGATGAACTTGCTGGTGGATGTTCTCTATAGAGTTGTTGACCCGCGCTTGCGTACCCAGTAGCTGTGAACAGTTCGAATCGTTGGAGAGGGCGTAATTTGAGAGATTGTGGCTTATGAATGCTGAACCAAATGTAGCGGCTCCTGTCCGCTTTAATCCACTGGACCCAGCGGCATTGGTCAATCCCTATCCTTTCTACCACCAGCTTCAAGAGCATGACCCTGTACATTGGGGCAATGCTGATGATGGGGGATTGCCAGGACGTTGGTATGTGGTGCGCTATCCAGATGTGATGGCCTTGCTGCGCGATGCGCGCTTTGGCCGCGAGGTGGATAAATATGTGCCGACTCCGCCTCGGCCCGCCGAAGACCATCTGCTGACTAAGGTAGCACAAGGATGGATGATCCTGCGCGACCCACCCGACCATACCCGTTTGCGCGGGCTGGTGATGGCAAGCTATACACCCCGTCGCGTGCAACAATTGACGCCACAGATCGATGCGGCGGCGCGGCGCTTCATTGATGATTTGCGTCGTGCAGGGCCGGGGACAGATCTGCTGACTACCTTTGCCCTCCCGCTAACTGTGCATATGACAGCCTTGATGTTGGGGCTGGCTGCAGACGACACAGATAAACTGGCTGAGTGGTCGCGCGCATTGGCGGCAGTGATCGATTTGAATCAGGCAGAGGAGATTCGGGCGCGTGTTCGTGTGGCGGTGCAGGAATGTACTGGTTATGTACGCCAAGTGATCCGTGATCGGCGGGCATCTCCGCGTGACGACTTGATCAGTGCACTGATCCAACAGGGCGGCGACCGGCCCATTACGGATGACGAATTGGTGGGGACGGTGACGCATCTCCTCTTTGTGGGCAATGACCCTGTGATGCACATGTTTGGCAATGCGTTGATTACGTTGGCAGCACATCCCACTCAGCGTGCGTGGTTGGTGGCGCATTTGGATAAGATCGAGGGTGCGCTGGATGAGATCATGCGCTATGACAGTCCGGTACAGATGACCTTTCGCTATGCATTGACCGATGTAGAAGTGCACGGCAAGCAGATGCGTGTGGGCGATCATGTGGCACTGGTACTCGGTGCTGCCAATCGCGACCCCGCCCACTTTGCCTTGCCAGATCAACTGGACTTGACGCGCCCTGTGGGTACACCTGCCCACTTTGGGATGGGTATCCACTATTGCCTGGGGGCACCGCTGGCTCGCCTAGAGGGACAGATAGGGCTGCGCGCGCTCTTGTCGGAATTGCCGGATTTGCGTCCTGCCGTGGAGTCTGACCAGTTGAAGTGGCAGCAGACGGTGGCGGTACGGGGTGTTACCACTTTGCCTGTTGTGTTTTAGCGACTCTTGCTTGAAAACCTTGTTCGAAACTCCGAGCTTCGAGCAAGGTGGTTGACTCGCTTCAGTTGCCACCTTTGGGGAACACGCTGTTCTGTCACCCCCGCGCTCCTGGGCAGTGAGGGCAGAGAGACCCCTACGCGCCCTGGGGCACCCGACAGAGTCGCGCCTTTGTATGCTGGAAGCATCTCTCTGGAGCGCAGCGGGGCAGAGAGACCCTTCCAGGGTGA
>CAMPHP010000596.1 GCA_946885925.1 uncultured Litorilinea sp. | reverse complement strand
ACATACAGGCATGCGCACGCACAAGGCTGACTTGGGACAGATTGCCCAGGCTGTTTGGAACAGCAGCCGCGGGCGTTTTGTCGAGATGACTGACAACGGCTTTGTTGCCACGCGCATGACCGACCACGTCGAGCCAATTTTGGCATTGATAAGCCCGGTGCTATGGCTGTGGAACGACACACGGGCGCTGCTGCTGCTCCAAGTTGTTGCCGTGGCGTTGGGCGCATGGCCCTTGTATGAATTGACACGCTTGCTCTTTGAACGCACGCTTGCCCCTGCTGCCCGTAATCATGTTTGGGAGACTGAGCCGCTGCATCAGTTGACCAACCCACTCGCCTTGGCACTGGCAGCCGCCTATTTACTGGCCCCGCAACTTCAGTCCGCACTTCTAACCGAGTTTCATGCCGTACCTTTGGCAGTCCCCTTCGTCCTCTGGGCCTTGTGGTCTGTGGAAGCGCAGCGTTGGAGACAATTTACGGCGGCTGTCATCTTGGTAGCGTCGGTCAAGGAGGAGACTTCCCTGCTGGCCGCGCTCTTAGGGCTTTGGGCAGTCTGGCGCGGGGCTATGGTACGCCCGTGGGGTGTAGACCCTTCACAGAGGGTCTGGCGAGTCGTTGCACTAGGTACTACAGTAACGCTCTTCTCCCTAGCATGGTTCTTCCTCGCTACCTTTGTCATTGTTCCCACACATGCCGTGGAGGTCTACGGCGTTGCCGAAAGCTATTATTTCCGGCGCTATGGTGCATTGGGCGATTCGCCTGTAGATATTGTGCGCAGTTTCTTTACCCAACCAGATGTTGTGTGGGCGATTGCCACTGAACCGGCGCGCCTGGATTATCTGCGCGATCTGCTAACCCCTTTTGGTTGGTTAGCATTGTTGGCCCCTGAAGTGATTTTGTTAAGCGGGCCTGTGCTGCTTGCCAATCAACTGAGTGCCTATCCTGCCCAGTATTATGGCGAATTTCACTATAGCGCACCTGTAGTCGTCTATTTTGCCGCGGCCACTGCCTTTGGTTTGGCACGGCTTTGGCGTTGGACAGCGGCGCGCCTCAACCAAAGCTCTGCTAGCTTCCAGCATCTGCCTGTAGCGAGTGCGCCTGCTATGGCTGCAATGGCGCTTGTACGTAACTCACGCACGGCATTACGCCCGCTTGTGGCGCTGGTCTTGGTCATCTGGATGGTGGGTTGGGCAGTAGGCAGCTATATCGCTGCAGGACGCGGGCCTGGAGGGGGAGCCTATGATCCCACGCCTATTAATGCGCATCACCGCCTGTTGACCCGTTTTACTGCACAACTGCCGCCCGATGCCGCTGTGAGTGCCACGGCGGCTGTGCATCCCCATGTGAGCCTGCGCCGCTATGTTTATCAATTTCCACTTGGCCTAGAGCCGCCAAGCCGCGCAGATTGGGCCTTGCTAGATGTAACCACAGCAACGGATATGGCCCCTGGTGATGTGCGCGGCCAGGTGGAGGCGATGTTGGCTGGCGAGTGGGGCGTAGTAGATGCGGCGGATGGCTTTTTGCTCTTGCACAAGGGGGCTGCCAACAAAGAGATTCCGCCCGAATTCTATAGCTTTGCACGCAGCGTAGGTGCTCCCGGTAACGCGCCGCTGACATTTGTAAAAGCGACAGCAGCAGATTGGCAGCGCTGGCGCGCAACGCAACTAGTCACAGTCTGGCAAGTAGGTCAGGGTTATGATCCGGCAAGCATGGCCCCAGCCATCGAAGCGCGCAGCCCAGGCGGTGATACGCTCTATCGCTTTGCCGATGCCATGCCTCCGGCGTTGGTCTGGTATCCGCCAGAGGTCTGGCAGCCGGGAGATCAGGTACGTGTGACAACCTTGCCACTCTATTTGCCGCGCACGTTTGGTGTGATAGTGGAACGAACGCCAGGGCTAACAATTGTGTCACCCGGCGCAGGCAATGAGCAGGCACAACTTGTCGCTGCCTTTCAGCGAGGGGCAGGGGAGCAGTTGGACGAGTTGAACCCGATGCCGGGAGATACCGTAGATTGGTTGGAACAGGTAAAGTCGTCACAGGCGAAAGAGGTAACGCCCGTGACTGCACAATTTATGCGGGAAGGTGGCGCGCCGCTAACCCTGACCGCACAGATGGAGACGGCTGCGCTCTGGCCTGGTACGACGCTTGACATTGGACTCGCATGGCAAGGCGATTGGCCGGAGGGAACAAGCGCTTTTGTCCATCTACGCCAATCCGGGACAAATCGCGGCCAGCAAGATGGCCCGCCTCGCTACTTTGTGCTAAGTCCGCGGCCAGCCGGAGATCGCTGGGTGGATTGGCGGCAGATAGACGTACCCTTGGATGCGACCGCTGGTGACTGGCAGGTGGTGGTTGGGCTGTATGATCCCGTGGCAGGGACGCGGCTCGCGGTGGTGGATGGCGCTGGGATGGTTGTTGGTGATGAGGTCGTGGTAGGTGAGTTGGAGCGGCGTGAAGCACCCGTACCGGATCAAAGCTGTGCGCTAATTCCTGCAAGCTGTGCGGCTCAAGTGGTGAAGTAGGAAGTTGGCTACATGCAGCCTTCCTCGAAGCCACCGAGATTGTCCCCGGCTTCGAGGAAGGCTGCATGTCCGATGGTTTAGTCGCCGACTGGGCGCAGCCCTAAGTAGACCACATCTCCACCCAGAGTACGCAGAATACGATCCGCTGGTAGCCAGGGCAGCAGTTGATGTAGCTCGTTGGGAGAAAGTGGTGTGTTGTTGTTGGCGAGAAAAATGCGGAAACAAGCCGACGCCAGCGGCAAACGCTCGTTGATATAATCGGGGTCGTTGGCACATCGAGTCCGCAGACATTCTCTCAGCGCATCGGTCTGATGCACTTCACCTGTGTCGGGGTCCACCCAATCTACATTCTCCGTGTTTTGGTGATCGGCAAAACGCTCGCGGCATTCGTCGCAAAGCTGGTCACGTAGATAGAGACGGAAATCGCGGCCGCTCTGCTCCCACCAATTGTAGTCGATGTGAAACTTCGTATCTACAGAAGGGCGGAAGCGCGTAATCCGGCGAATGTTTACAGCTTGGCTCATGGTTTTTTCTCTCTATCTAATATTCGGTTACGCCAGGGCGAAGAGTCCGCCACCCGCATCACGGAAGCGTCGATTGTTCAACAGCATGTAAAAGACCGGCCCTGGTGGCGTGCGACGTATAACGTTGACCGCGCTATAGACACTCTTGGCATGAACAGTGCCTTGCGGATTAAGCTTTGTCAGTTCTGGCACGATTTGGTCAACCAGTTCAGACAGGTCTACGCCAGCCAATTGGTCGCGCAATGTGTCAATCGCACTGGGATCCGAGTCGGCTACGATCATGGCCTCGTCATATTCGCATGAAACCTGAATTTTGTTCATTTCAAAAGTCAGGCGCATTTCCTCCAGATCGGCTGTGGCGATGCGTGCCCATTCGCGTTTGGGGCGACGGGTGCGGAAGTCCACCACGATCTCGTTCGAATTGGCGGTACGTTCCAATGTGATCAATGCGCCTACAGGCAGGCCATGGTCATCCATCCATTTGCTCAAGCCGGTAACGTAACGCCCTTCGGGGACGACCCAGCCTGTGTAGCGACCACCCCAACGCC
>CAMPHP010000595.1 GCA_946885925.1 uncultured Litorilinea sp. | reverse complement strand
CACAGACCAGCCCCCCTCGTGGGGGCTTTCCCTTCTTGCCGGAGGCTTTAACCTCCGGCCATGCGCAATAACTACTACGTTGTACCCAGGTAGGCATCTTGGACTTCGGGGCTGTCGAGGAGTGCTTGGGCCTGGCCCTCTAGCACGATCCGGCCATTTTGCAGAACATAACCTCGGTGGGCAATTTGTAGAGCAAGGTTCGCATTCTGCTCTACCATGAAGATGGTGATCCCTTGGTTATTGATCTCCTGGATTAGTTCCAAGACCCGATCCACGTAGAGGGGCGACAGGCCCATTGTCGGTTCGTCCATGCAGATGAGGCGCGGACGACCCATGAGCGCGCGACCGATGGCTAGCATTTGTTGTTCGCCGCCGCTTAGGGTTCCGCCGCGCTGATTAATTCGCTCCTGCAAGCGCGGGAACAAGGCCAGTATGCGCTCATAATCCTGTGCAATTTGCTTGCGGTCGTTGCGCTGGTAGGCTCCCATCAATAAATTCTCACGGACACTCATTTGGGAAAAAATGCGGCGTGATTCGGGGACTGAGCCTACGCCAAGGCGGATGATCTTCGGTGTAGGCCATCCGGTGACATCGTGACCATCAAAGCTGACGCTCCCGGAGCGTGGCTTTACCAGACCAAGAATGATCTTCATTGTCGTGCTTTTGCCGCTCGCATTTCCTCCAAGCAGACAAACGATTTCGCCAGCTTGCACATGGATGTTGAGATCAAAATGGACTTGCACCTGTCCATAGTAGGTGTCAATATGCTCTAATTGCAACAAGGGAGAGGGTGCGCTAGTTGTCATAATGTTGCTGCCGAAGAATCAATGAGTGAGGGTGTAACGCCTGGATGGGCCGGGTCCATTGTGCCGTCCACTATGCCATGAAGTTGATCGCGGCTGTGCTGGCGATGGCCCAAATAGGCTTCGATGACGCGAGGATCGTTGCGTACAAGGTCAGGCGTGCCCTCTGCAATCTTTTGACCGTTGTCCATGACAATCACACGGTCGGAAAGTTGCATCACTAGGGAGAGCTTGTGCTCGATGAGCAGAATGGTCAACCCGCGCTGCTTGAGTAGCCGTATCACTTCGAGCATCTCCGCCGTTTCAGTGGGATTCATCCCAGCGGTTGGCTCATCGAGCAGCAGCAGCCGAGGTTTGAGCGCCAGGGCTCGCGCAATCTCGACGCGACGACGATTGGCATAGGAGAGAGTATAGGCTGGCTGGTGGCGGCGCGGGGTTAGGCGTTCCCCAAAGATTTCCAGGATTTCATCCGCTTCGGTGCGTAAGCGTTCTTCTTCCGCCTTTGCGGAAGGGGGCTGGATTAAGGCTGTGAGCAGTTCCGTCATGATGCTCAGGAGTGGCAAGCGCGGTCGCGCGGCTGCACGCCGCGCATGTGCGCCAATCAGCACATTGTCGAGCACGCTCAGATTGCCAAAGACGCGGCCATGCTGAAAGGTGCGCGCAATGCGATAATAGACCATTTGATCCGCACGCATCCCTGTAATCCGTTCACCAGCAAAGTACAACTCACCCTGGGTTGGGCGGTCAACGCCTGTGATCAAATTGAATAGCGTGGTTTTGCCTGCCCCATTTGGGCCGATTACGCTGACGGTCTCGCTCTCATTGACTTCAAAGCTGACGTTATCGACCGCCAATATGCCATCAAAATTGCGCGAGAGTGTCTTGATTTCGAGTAGTGCCATCGTTTAGACCGTCCCCAGGAGTCCTTGTGGCCGGTAATGGATCAGCAGCAACAAGGCCAGTCCATAGACCAGATAGCGATATTCCACCAAGCCACGCGATAGTTCCGGTAGCGCGGTCAAGGCGACCGCGCCCGCTACGGCTCCAAACATATTGCCCATGCCTCCCAAGATGACCATCGTCAAAGCGAGGATCGAGGTGGTGTTGGTGAAGGTTTCGTGATTGATATAGGTGTACATATGGCCGGTGAACGCACCGCTGAGTCCGGCGATAAAAGCGCTTGCAACAAAGACCAATGCTTTGTAACGGTTAAGGTTGATGCCATAACTCTGTGCCGCAATATCATCTTCGCGAATGGCGCGCCAGGTGCGTCCGAGTGGCGAACGTACCAAGCGCCACTGTAAGAGTGCTGCCAACAGGAGCAAGACCAGCGAATACCAATAGACCTCGCGCGGGAAGATTGCCTCCCAGCCAAAGAAGGAGGGTGGGGAGATATTGGTAATGCCCATGACGCCCTGGGTTAATGAACTCCAGTTGAGGATAACTTGACTAACGATTTCGCCGATGCCCAAGGTGGCAATGGCGACATAGTGGGCGCGCAGGCGAAAGGCTGGCAGCACGAGGAGCGTGCCGAGGATCGCTGTAATGACCGCCGCGGCGAGCAACGACCATTCAAATGACCAGTTGAGCCGTTGCGTAAGCAGAGCCGATGCATAGGCCCCGATGGCAAGAAAGCCCGCATGACCCAACGAAGTTTGACCCGCAGTGCCCGTTGCCAGTGTCACACTTAAAGCGACCATTGCCATCAGCCAGGCGTTGGTGAGGATTTGTAGCGTATAGGGATCAGTGACAAAAAGTGGTAAGGCCAGCGCGACAATTGCAAGAATGGCAACAATCCAAAAAGGCACAATCAGAGGTTTGTTATTGGTGACAAAGGTGCCTGTAAGGGGTTCGGGCGGTGCTTGACGTTTGCTGCTAAAGAGACCGTTGGGGCGCAGGAGCAGAACGCCGATTAAGATCACAAAGGCAAAGAGGTTGCGATAGGTTGCGCCAAAGGCCGCTACGCCATAGCTTTCAATCAAGCCGAGGAGCAGGCCACCCAGGAGTGCGCCTGGCACGTTGCCCAATCCAGCCAGCAAATTGGCAGAGAAGCCTTTGAGCCCAGCCTGAAAACTCATGGTCGGGTAGACGGTGTTGAAGTAGATGCCGACCAACATGCCAGCAAGACCGCCGAGAATGGAGGCAAGCGCAAAGGCCGTTTGGTTAACGGCATTGACATTCACCCCCATTTGCTGGGCGGCATCTCGATCCTGTGCTGTGGCGCGCAAGGCCCAACCCAACTTGGTGAAGCGCAAGAAGAGATACAAGAGCAGTGCTGCACCAATGCCGATACCAGCAATGAGCAGATCGATCATGCCAATTGTGACGCCGCCCACCGGAATACGTGTGACGGGCAATGGATTGGCAAAGGATTGGGGGTTGGGGCTAAAGAGAATTTGGACGAGTTGGTCGAGCGCAAAGCTAATGCCGATTGTCGCCAACAAGGGCGCAATCCGCGCGGAGCCTTGCAGGCGGCGCAAGCCTACCCGTTCAATGACCATACCCAGCAACCCACAGACAAGCGCCACGACGACAAAGGCGACTGGCAGCGGCAAATCGAGTTGGGTAATGCAGACCCAACCAACATAGGCCCCGATCATATAGACCGAACCGTGGGCAAAGTTGATGAGATTGCCCACGCCAAAGATGAGCGCAAGCCCTACGGCGGTCAGGGCATAGATATTGCCGATGACCAGCCCATTGATTGTTTGGTCAAAAAAGGTGTGCAGGAAACTTTGCATGGTGATCTACTTGCGTTGTGAATGATGGGTGAGCGCAGGTCACTCAGTTTATGAA
>CAMPHP010000594.1 GCA_946885925.1 uncultured Litorilinea sp. | reverse complement strand
GTCTTGCTTACTTCGCCCTATGAGACAGTGCGCTATTATACAGGCACATTTGACCTGGAAACGTTGACCTTTACACCGCAGCACGAGGGGATTTTGGACAGCGGGCAGAGTGGTGCGGGCCGGCCTAACTTCTACGCAAGCAATACCCTCTATGATCCAGACGGGCGCTGCATCTTGTTGGGTTGGGTACGCAATTTCCCTCCAGGGCGCGGCTGGAATGGCTGTCTAGCTTTGCCGCGTGTGCTCACTGTTGGTGCGGATGGCCGCCCGCGCCAGCAGCCCATCGAGGCGTTGGCACAGTTGCGCACAGGCCAGCACGCTTTTAACAATTTGGTGCTTGATGATGAAGTGCTGCTGCTCGACGGGGTGAGAGGAACACACCTAGAGATTCAGGCTACGTTGCAACAAGGAAGTGCCCAGCGCGTGGGGATTGTCTTGCGCAGTAATGCCAGCGGGCAGGATGGCGCATCCGTTGTCTATGACGGTACCACGCTAACCGTGGCGGATTCTCCTGTTTCACTGCCATTGGGCGCAAACACGCCGGTCAACTTGCATATCTATCTGGATCGCTCGGTGCTCGAAGTCTTTGTCGATGATGGCGAGGTGGCGGTTACACGCGTGATTGAGGCGTCACAAGAGAACCACGGTGTTGCCCTCTTTGCTGGTGGGGGCAGGGCGCAGGTCAGCCAGCTTGATATCTGGACAGTGGCGGCGATAGAGGAGTAGACCCCGAACTGGCGCGCTTGCATAGGTTCAGGCTGCACGAGAGGGGATTTGAAGATGGCATCCGAAAATCTGACGCGGTATGCATGGTTGTCAGTTGCAGCCGCACTCGTGACCATTGGATTAAAACTCGCCGCGTATTTTCTTACCGATTCCGTCGGATTGTTATCAGATGCCCTCGAATCGCTGGTTAACCTGGTTGCTGCCTTGCTGGCGCTGATCATGCTCACGATTGCTGCCCGCCCGCCCGATGCGCTGCATGCCTATGGGCATGGCAAAGCTGAATATTTCTCAAGTGCCATAGAGGGCGTCCTGATTTTAATCGCAGCGGTCAGTATTATATGGACAGCAGTCCCGCGGCTCATTTCTCCAAAACCCTTAGAGCAGATAGGTCTTGGCTTGACAGTTTCGACGCTGGCATCCGCCATAAATTTCGGCGTTGCGCAGGTTCTGATGCGTGCAGGACGCAAACACCGCTCAATCACCCTTGAGGCCGATGCACACCATCTAATGGCGGATGTTTGGACTTCTGTGGGTGTGCTGGTGGGGGTTGCTGCCGTGGCATTGACGGGCTGGGAAAGGCTAGATCCGATCATTGCGCTCATCGTAGCAGCCAACATTAGCTGGACTGGGATCCAACTCATACGTCGTTCGGCATTGGGATTGATGGATACGGCAATCCCTGAAGAAGATGAAGTAAAGAAGATACTTCAGAAATATGAGGAGCAAGGAATTCAATTCCATGCGTTGCGCTCTCGGCAGGCAGGGGCACATAAGTTTCTCTCGGTACATGTCTTGGTGCCGGACGAGTGGACGGTTGCGCGTGGACACCAGTTGATGGAACAGATAGAGAGGGAACTGGAAGCAGCCATTCCTGGTCTCTATGTGCTTACCCACCTTGAACCGCTCGGTAATTCTGTCGCGCAGCATGATGCTGCGCTAGAGCGTAGGACAGAGAAACCTCCCGCAGAGACATCTGCTACTTGAACCAGATGACAGAGCCGTGCCCAAAGGCTCCCAATCTCTCCGGAGTCATAGCGGCAGAGAGATCCTTGCGCGCCCTGTCATGATGCAAATCTTATCAAAATGGCGTATGATAGACCCCAACGTCAGTATCCTCGCCTGCGTCTATCTCACCCGTGACTTGCGGGCCAATACACACCAACCATCTATAAGGTTTCAGATTTAGATTTCAAGTTTTCAACCAGGGGAAGACCTCTGTACTTGATGCCTAAATCTCAAAATTCAATAAACTACCCAAATACAACTATCGGAGAAAGTCACGATGTCTCTGGACTGGCCTGTTATTGACCGTTGGCTGATGGGTGAAGCGTGGGTCAACTCGCGCTTGTCTCACCATATCAATCACCTGTGCGATGCGATTGGCCCACGCTGGGCCTCGTCACCCGCAGAAGATCAAACAATCGCCTATATCAACGAGCAGATGCGCGGCGCAGGACTTGTCAACGTTGCGGCGGAAGAGTACACGCTGCATACATGGATGCTCCACAACTACCGGGCAGAGGTGGCGGAGCAGCACCAGAGCGTCGCCATTCTACCCTTTAATCGCTGCCCCTCTTGCGATATCACAGGGCCGGTTGTTGATGTGGGCTTTGGTACGCCGCATCTACTAGAAGATGCCGCCGAAAAGTTGCCCGGTGCTATCGCGGTGATGAACCTGGGGCTAGAACCCTTTACGGCCCCTGTCGTGTTGGCCTACCGGCTGCAAGCGTTGGCCGCGGCAGGGGCGATTGCCGCAGTCGTTGTGGATCGCAAGGACGGCGGGCGTGTCGAATACCACAGCACCGGCGACTGGCGTGATCCCGGTCCTGATGACCATCCTTTGCCCACGGTGGCGGTGACGCGTGAGGAAGGGGTACGCTTGCGCAAGCTGGCGGCACAGGGAAAAGAGCTACGCATTGTGGTCAACTCTGAGTTCTACGATGCACCCGCGCACAACACCAGTGCCGAATTGGTGGGCGGCCAGTGGCCTGAGCAGCACATTATTCTGGGCGGGCATCATGACACAGTCTTTGGCACACCCGGTGGCAACGACAACGCCACGGGTACGAGCGTGGTGATGGAGACAGCACGGGTATTAGCGGGACTACAGGCAGAATTGGGCATCCGCCCTGGCTGCACACTGCGTTTTGTCACCTTTAGCGCCGAGGAACAGACGTTACAAGGGGCTGCGGCCTATGTGCTTCAACACTATGGTGACAAACAAGATGACCCGAAAACCGACAAAGAGGTTGCACCCAGGCTGGTGATCAACCTGGATGAGCTAGCCACTGGCACGATGAAAGGGCTGGTGTTGGGCTTCCCCCATCTACGCAAGTTGGTCCAGCAGCAGTTCGACAGCATGGGCGATGGATTGCAGTGTCATGTGATGGCACAGCTTGATGTCTCCTCCGACCACTTCCCGTTCTTGGCTGCGGGCATTGATGCGGGGCATCTCTGGCGCTGGCGTTTTGTGGGTCGCCATGCCGACTCCGACTTTCATCATGAACCGGGGGATACCACGGATAAGGTGAGAGTGCGTGAACTCAAGGAGTATGTAGGGCAGTTGGCGCGGCTGCTCTTGCGCCTCTCCTATGTAGCACCGGAGCAATGGCCTACCAACCCGGTCACATCGGCAGAGATCGCTGCGCGCCTAGAGGCCGAAAGAGGGCAATTGATTCGTGTCCTTTGAGCTACTACGTTGCCAAATGATATCGTAGATGGACACGACCATAGCCGCGACAGCTAGTATGCTAGCCAGCCTTACCAGACGCTGCTCAACTAGTAGCGCATTCAAGTCATTCTGGGAATATCCATTTAAGCAGATCACTTCACTCCTTTTCTTGGAGGCATACATGTACTATAGCGTTGTGATTTC
>CAMPHP010000593.1 GCA_946885925.1 uncultured Litorilinea sp. | reverse complement strand
GCACAGCGCCCGGTGCTCGCGCAATCCTCGCCCGGTTGGATCCTCAATATCCACCCGCAAATTGACCAGCCAACCCAATTGGTGGATGTGCTCGGCTTGCGCCGGGTGGGCGGCAATTAACGCCTCGGCCTGCACCTCTTCCATTGCCAACACCAATGCATAGTCGTCTAGCTGCACTTGATCAATGGGGCGTGAACGGTGCTGGCTGAGGTCAAGCCCGGCTTCTTGCGCCGCGGCTTGCACCCACGGCGTCGCCGGTAGACCAGGCAGGGCATAAAGCCCTGCTGATTCGATGCGCCAAGCAACATCGCCCACGACCTCGCCGGGCTGTTCACTGAGCAAACGGCGTAACAGGGCAGCGGCAAGGGGTGAGCGACAACGATTGGCAGCACAGACAAAGAGGATGGCAGCTTCCGGCATCACGATTATTGCGTGCGTGGTTTAGCAGCATAGACCTGCTGCTCCCCGACCTGGCCTGTTGGCTGTGGGCGGCGCTGCCAGGGGCGCGACCACTTACTCCTCACCTTGCCACCACCAGGACCATCCGAGCCATCGCCATCGTCCTGCTCGTAATAGTCATAATATTCGTAATAGTAGCCGCGCGCCCGGTTGTCCACGCGGTTAATGGCAACGCCAATAATGCGTGCATTGACCTGATCCAGCGCTTCAACAGCCAAGCGGGCCATCTTGCGCG
Source organism: uncultured Litorilinea sp. (assembly GCA_946885925.1). The sequence continues at coordinate 2,909 of CAMPHP010000593.1, read as the reverse complement.
TTGTGCGTTTGGTATCGATCACAAGCAGGCTGGCTTGAATCTGCGTGCCAATCACCTGGCTATCACTCACCGCCAGCACAGGCGGCGTATCAATCAGCACCAAATCGGCTTGCTTGCGCAGCATCGAGAGCAATTCCCCCATACGCTGCGACCCCAACAGTTCGGCAGGGTTGGGAACCTTGCGCCCGACGGTCAGCAGGCGTAAATTGGGGATGCCGCTTGATTGGAGAAGCAGATCAAGACCGTCAAAGGTTTCGTTATAGAGCGCATCGCTGAGACCCGGTGAGCGCGAAACTTCAAACAACTGGTGCAGTTTGGGCTTGCGCAAATCAGCATCCACCAGAATAACCGAGAGTCCCGCCTGTGCCATGACAATCGCCAGGTTGGCGGCAATCATACTCTTGCCTTCATTCGGGTTGGCGCTGGTAATGGCAAGCGCCTGCAAGTCGCTATCCACATTAGCAAAGCGCAAATTAGTACGCAGGCGACGGAACGATTCCACTACCAAACTGCGCGGTTCGTTGAGCGATACCAGTGCTTGGCGCGAATACTCCTCGCTCTTATCCAGGCGGCTGATCGTGCCCAGGATCGGGGTCGCCAATGTCTCGCGAATCTCATCGCTAGAGCGAAAGCGGTCTAAATAAAGTTCATAGAGGAAGACCAGCCCCCCTGCCACCATCGCACCCACCACCAAGGCGAGCGCAATGTTACGCAGCGGCCTGGGATATACCGGCGCGCCCGGGATAGAGGCTTCCTCGATCACGGCAATCGTATCAACCGACTGCGCCTCGGTTAGCAGCAGTGTCTCGTAGGTCTCTGCCAGACTGTTGTAGCTGGTACGCAAGCGCGAAAGATCTTCCGAAAGCCGGTTGTACTCGACCTGTTGTTGAGAGTCGCGTGTCTCCCCAAGCAAATTGAGTGCATTTTGGGTCGTCTCAATCTGCTTGCTCAGATCGTCCATGCGGCTGGTCAGGCTGGCCTTCGTCTCGGCATAGCGCCCGGTTTGAACCTCTTCCACCCAGCGCGCAAAGACCTGGGGTAATGTGCGCGCAACAGCAACGACGAGATCACGGTTGGGGCCATCCACCGTCAATTGGATGATCTGAGAGTCACCCACAGGCGCGGCGGTCAACGTCGTAATCTGTTCTTCGATCAACTCGGCGTCAGTGGGCAGACCGAGTTGGGCCATTGTACGCTCAATGACAATGCGCTGGCTCATCCACTGGGCGTAGGTCTGCGCCACACGTCCACTGGTGACCATGTCTTGATAGGCGTTGTAGGAGTTGCTTGCCTGATTGATGAGTAGCTTGGTAGACGTTCGGTAGATAGGCGTCTGGTTATAGCTGATCAGGGCGGCAGCACCCGCCGCCAGCATCGCGCTGAGCAAAATCAGCCACCACCAACGCAAAAAGAGGTCCAAGTACGTGCGCCAGCTCTCCTGAGATTCAACCTGGGGGAGGGGGAGTGGTGAGCCAGTTGGCGGAATTTGTACAGTCACAATAAACCTTTGCAGTAGAAAAAGAAAGTGGATGTTGGTATCGCATGGAAATCATACGATACCAACATCCACTACGCAATGCGAACGGTCCTAGTCACGAGCCAGGCTAGGCAGATAGAGATCGCGGACGACAAAGATGCCAATCTCACCAAAGACAGTCGTGTTAAAGATAAGCGTGCCATCGTTGGTTGCATCTGGGGCATTCGCCATCTGTGCAGGTGCGTCGGGTGTACTAATTACCTCAATCCCTTCAGTGCTCCACGCAGTACCGTCCCAAACCGCAAGAATGATACGCGTTCCATCTAACTCTTCCACAAGGGTATCCGGTAGTGTGATGGTGATCGTGATCGGGCCAGTCAAATTCTCTTCATCAATCGGTACACCATTTACAGTACCGACAAAATAGAAGCTAATTCCGGAGAAAGTACCGACATTGCCGGGAGGAGCATCGATATTACCTGTGGGAGTAATAACTTCACCCAACGTCAAAATTAGCTGGCTGCCAGGCGGGAAACCTACCAGGGGCGGCACCTCAATCGTAACATCACCAAATGTAAGACCAAAAACGACTTCACTCTCTTCGAATGGATCCACGACTGCAACCTGGGGATCTTGCACGTTGGCGGGTACTACGGTAACGATAGCCGTACCAATATCCGTGTTGCCAACGACATCCTCGACCCGGTAGGTAAAGCTATCACTCCCCGAAAAACCTGTTGCGGGCGTATATTGGATGGTTTGGGTAACATTGACCGAAGCAGCGCCAGCCGCAGGGGCGGTGATGATCGCAGTAGTGGACAAGGTTAGCCCTTGACCAAGCCGGTCAATGTCGTTCTCAAGCACATCAATCGCTAGGCTCTGCCCATGCACGGTAGCTACTGTGTCGGTGATAGCGACTGGTGGCGAGTAATAGGCAGTTACACGCGGGATATTGAGAGTACCCCAGTCGAAATCAGGATCATCACTCGTCGCAGTATGGGTAACAACGACCGTAAAGGGTTCTGCCACGGGATGACCAGCGGCGATTCCAACCGAGACAGTTTGTGGCGTAGTGGAGTCCAACGAGAAATTCGCAGGGCTTAGGGTGACCTTTCCTGCAGGAACTGGTGTGGTCGCAATCTGCACTTCAGTCCCTGGGTCAGGATCTTCACATAGAGAAACCTCAGAGGTGGAAACTGGGCCGCCATATTTCAGAAAAAGCGTAACGGGTGTAATAGGAATTGAAGACTGTCCGGGGCAGGCAGCAGTTTCTGCCCAAGCAGCAGACTTGGCGAAAATGCCCGTAACCAAAAACAGGCCAACCACAACCCACATAATTGCGCGACGATAGAGAATAAGACGTGGTCGCAAATGCTGGAGGACTTGCATCAGGGAACTCCTTACTCATACAAATGTCAAGGCAGATAAATAA
>CAMPHP010000592.1 GCA_946885925.1 uncultured Litorilinea sp. | reverse complement strand
GTTCATGGTGGGACCAGGCGGTATGGCCCACTTTGCTAAGACTGGCACGCCCAGCCACAAGGAAACGGCGAACTCCGATGTCTATCTGCAAGGAGAACCGGAGAATCGCCAGTTGGCAGTCAGTTTGGGCGATTATGCACGCAGCTACTACCCCGGCTTGAAGAGCGATCTGTGGAAGCAGATCTACGACGCTGAACTGCAAGGACTGTGGATCGGGCAGAGCAGTGCCGCCGAGGTGTTGCAGAGCATTCACGATCAGATTACGCCGATTTTGGAAACGCCGGTGGATGAACTGTAACCAATCGTAACAGGTCAAGCGCAAGGGCATCACCTTCCTGGGAGTGGGGAATCCTCTGGATGGCTCCCAGGAAGGTGATGTAGACAGGGAGCAGGACATTGAGTACGACAACCCAGATCAAGCAGGATGAAGCATGGGCAGCACCGCGCGCTGGGGTATCTTGGTGGTCGCGGCTGATGAACAACGAAAATATGGTGGGCTATCTCTTTGTAGCACCACAAATTGTGGGCCTGATCGTTTTTACCTATGGCCCGGTCGTTGCCTCCTTTGGCCTGAGCTTTACCAAGGGCGACTATATCAGCACGCCCGAATGGATCGGGCTGGATAATTACCGTGCGCTCTTGGATGACAAACTCTTCTGGCAGAGCATGCGCAACACGCTCTACTATGTAATCGGCGTTGTGCCAGCGGGCATGGTATTGTCGCTGCTGCTGGCATTGGCAATGAACCAGAAGTTGCGGGGTATTGTCTTCTTCCGCACCATTTTCTTCTTGCCAACCATTACCTCATCGGTGGCAATTTCGCTGATGTGGCTTTGGATCTACAACCCGGAATTTGGCGCTTTGAACTTTTTGCTGCGCCAAATGGGGATAAAGGGTCCAGCGTGGCTGAGTACGCCGGAGTGGGCCATGCCTGCGGTGATGATCATGGCTGTCTGGCGCGGGCTGGGCTATAACATGCTGATTTACCTGGCGGGCTTGCAGGGTATCCCGGACATTTATTACGAAGCAGCGGAGATTGATGGTGCAGGTACATGGGCCAAGTTTTGGAATATCACGGTGCCGCTCCTTTCGCCCACGACCTTTATGCTTTTGATCCTGGGATTGATCGGTGCTTTCCAGGTCTTTGAATATACCTATGTGATGACCCAGGGCGGCCCCGTCTATGCCACGCTGACGCTGGTATTGCATGTCTATAACAACGCCTTCCGCAGTTTCCAGATGGGCTATGCGTCAGCCTTAGCCTATGTTTTGTTCTTTATCCTATTAGGGCTGACCATCATCCAGTTCCGGCTGCAAAAACGCTGGGTGCATTACGAGTAAGGGAGTAGAGATGGCAACGACAAGTTATCCGGCAAGTTACACACAGCCACAGAGTAACAGCCTGCGGCGGGTGTTGACCTGGGCCGTCATTGGCCTAACCTATTTCCTGTTGGTGCTGACCGCCATCAGCATGATCTTTCCCTTTTATTGGATGCTGGCGACCTCGCTCAAAAGCGAGGCGCGGGTCTTTGCCTTCCCACCAGAGTGGATTCCCAGCCCACCGATTTTGGACAGCTACCAGTATATCTTTACTGAACTACCCTTTACTGCTTATATCTTTAACAGCTTAAAGGTGAGCCTGCTTTCAACCTTTGGCATTGTGCTCTCGTCGTCACTGGCGGCCTATGCCTTTGCACGAGTACGCTTTCGCGGGCGCGAGATCCTCTTTATGATCACGTTGGCCGCGCTGATGATTCCTGCCCAAGTGACCATGATCCCCCTTTACGTGGTGATGACACGCATTGGTTGGGTAGATACCCACTGGCCGCTGATTGCACCTGCCTATTTTGGCAGCGCCTTTGGTATCTTCCTCATGCGTCAATATTTTATGACCATCCCCCAGGAGCTAAATGACGCTGCCAAGATCGATGGCTGTAGCCACTTTGGCGTCTACTGGCGCATTATGCTGCCCCTGGCAAAGGCGGTAATTGCTACCCTGGCGCTGCTCAGTTTTATGGGCAGTTGGAATGATCTGCTGGGGCCAGTGATCTATCTCTATCGTGAAGATCTCTTTACCCTGCCCTTGGCATTAACCCGTTTCCGCGGGCAGTATTACACGCAATGGGCCAACATGATGGCAGGGGCGGCCATTAGCCTTCTGCCGATCTTGCTGCTATTTCTGTTTACCCAACAATACTTTGTACGCGGCGTGGTGCTATCCGGGTTGAAGGGGTAGATGGCAAGCGCAAAGCTTCCAGTATATTGATAAGACCAGCGGTATAACAATCAGAAGAGACAAACAGAAAAGAAGGACAACGCGTGGGCGAGACATTATTTGTTCTGACCAATGATGATGCGGGTTCACAAGAGCCGGAGTTGTTTAGCGAACTTCTCGACTTTTTGAAAGCGCAGGAGGTGCCAGCCACCTTTTTCGTCGTGCCTTTTGGGCGAGAACAGGCGCTTGATGCGAAGCCGGAGTGGATGCCATTGATCGAGCGGGCACTGGCTGAAGGACATGACCTTGAGCACCACGCCTATATCCACAATTGCTTCGAATTCGGCGTGCCGCCCTACTTTATGCTGGACATTATGCCAGAGAGCAAAGCGGCCTATATCGCTGATCCGGAGCCATTTACCCGCAACCATGCCTATGAGATTCTGCATGAAAAGCTGGAGCATGGGCGAGAGATCTTAACTCGCGCTTTTGGCTATACACCGCGCGGCTATCGTTCCCCTTGCCTGAGTAGTTGTGACAATCTCTACCAAGCATTGGCGGACATGCAATTTGAATTCTGCTCCAACGAAGTGATCAACCCCTTGGGCTGGCGTTATATCAACCGAGCCTATGAGACAGGCGAGGGCTGGCACGACAACATCCCCCATCAGCCCTATCGCCGCCCCACAGGGGTGATCGAAGTGCCAATGCATTCGGAGTATACCTGGTACTTGGAAGCTGGAGATGTGGATCGCCATTTTGAATTGGCAAAGGCCGACTTGGATCGGGCAATTGCCGAGGGGCAAGCCTTTGTCACCCTGTCACATTACTTCGCCATGACCGGCAAGTGGGCAGCGGGGCTGCAAGTCTACGAACGGCTCTTTGCCTATGCTCGTGAACGGGGTGTACGCTTTACAACCATGCGCGAACTCATAGCCGCGCGGCAGCCTGCATAACCAAAAAGCCACGGGGCATGGTGGCTCGGACTATTGGACGATAAAGGCATGGGTGGATGGCTATCGCCAGGGCAAAGTCTCGCCAGTCGATGTTTACCGCGCACTGGATTGTTCGTTACCAGGCCCTTTGGCGCTAGCTTCCGCCCAACAGCAAGGGATGCCTATAGAAATTCCCGATCCACGTACCTTCTGAGGGGTGAATTTCAAGTTGGGAGCATAGACTGGGAACGCCAGCATCCCTGCTGGCATGGCCCTCACCGTGAGATGCATCTCCTTCTGAGTGGCTGGTCAAGCAAGTAATCCGCTGCTGAAGGCTGGAGGCCATCTCTCTAGGGGCGCGTGCCTATAAAGTGGCAAATCGAGTAATTTCACAATCCAACCGTTAGGAAGACGAGCTCGTCGAAGATGCCGATGTACAACGTACATGCTCATG
>CAMPHP010000591.1 GCA_946885925.1 uncultured Litorilinea sp. | reverse complement strand
TACAGTGGTACCCGCAGAGATGAAGGAGATGAAGGAGATGAGCCCAGCTTAAAGTGAGGCGTAGCCATATCGTTGCGCTCGATCTACCTTGGGTGCAACGATACGGCTGTTGCAGTCTCAATGTCGAAAGTGAACAAAGATGCGCCCAAAGTTGCGGTCGTCTTTTTCTACTCGATGGTACAAAGCTTTGATGTGGGATTGGTTGAGGAAACGCAGTACATGCTTTTTCAATTGCCCGCTGCCTTTGCCGGGAATAATCTCCACTAACTCAATACGCTTGTCCATCGCCTCTTGGATAATTCGATTGAGTTCTTCATCAATTTTGTAACCACGATTGTAAATATCGTGGAGATCAAGTTTTAGCTTTGCCATTGCGCTAACGCTTTCCCAATACTGCCTTGACGCAAGCGACGATGCGTACGCAGGTAGTTCCAATCATAGGGATTATCATACATCAGTTGTGTGTAATAGTAGTTGATCTGCTCCAAGAGCGCACCACCGATAAAGAACAGTCCCAACCATGTATCGCGGCTTGACCATAACAAGCCTGTGAACCGCCATTTAAGCCAGAGCACAAGGGGGAACAGGCCAATCAGTAGCCAATTTATCCATCTGAAGCGGCGAAACCAGACTAGAATACGCGCAGGCATGGTGCGCTGTCCAGCCTGCAAGATGCGTATCTTCCAGCGCCACCAGATGATTCCTTGCAGAAGAATCATGATGACTACTGCAAGGCTATAGGTTCGAGCAATCCAGTTGGCCCACTGCCCATCGGACAAGGCGCGATACAGAAATAGTGCAACAAAGACGAGTATAGCAGCTGCCTCGCCCGTCCATAGAGAGCGATACCGTCGCTCCAATGCTTCGCGTTCCATTATCTATCTCCCTGTTGTGCTATGCAATCACCGGTATGAGCTTAAAGACGCGGCCTACGTGGCTCTGTAGTTCCGGCGTGAGATACACCCTCTCATCTATTGAGAGCGGCGGCAGATTCCGATCCGTGCTAAAATTCATAGAGCTAATCCGTGTAGAGCATATAAAAGGCTAACACCATGAACACAATTGTGCCGAAAGAACAAATTCACTTTGATACCAACAAGCGGCTGCTAAACCGTTATCGTTTTATTGAATATGAGACGATGCGTATCTTGGCGGGCTGGCTTCCTGCCATTGCCAAGATGGAACTCAAGTTGGCGGTGGGCCGGTTGCTCTGGGAGGATGCCCAACATGTGCAATATCTCTACCAACGACTGCGCGAGGTGCAAACGCCTGCTTTTCGTCCTCCCGGTGATGCGGCACTTGAAGCGTTGATGCACGCTGCGATCAATGCGCCGAATGAGCTAGATCTGCTCGCTGGGATTTTCCGCGTGATCAAACCGGCACTGGTGGCAGCCTATCAATGGCACATCAACCAAACTTTTGCCAACCCGGATGCACCTACCCTCTATGCCTTCAAACATATTTTGGTGGATGAAGAGGAGCAACTGGCGTGGGCAGGGGATGCGCTGGCGGAGCATCCAGCCGGTGCATGGGAAGCATACCTGACAGGGCTGCTTGCTGCCGCAGGGGGTGTCACTGGACAAGAGGAGCGTTCTCCTGCACCGAGCTACCCAGTGGAAGCGCTTGGCGCACCCATCCAATTTTCTGCACCGCGTGTGGCTGCACGCGATGCCCGATTTAGCCTAGTCAACCGTAACGCGGGTAAACGCGTCACCGACCCCGATATTGCCACGCGCCGTCAACTTGAATTTGAGAGCTATAGCCAGGAGATGCTCGCTGCAGAAACAGTTGCACTGGTTATCTATCTCTCACCAGAGATGCCGTGGGAATTCGCCTATGACTCTGCGCGCCATCTCTATGACGAGACGCGCCATTGTCGTCTGGGAATCGAATGGTTGGCCCAACATGGGCTGGATTACACTGCTGTACCCCAAAACACCGATATCTATGCGTGGCGCAGCCAGTATGACCCCGCTACTCAATATACACTGTTGACGATGGGCAACGAAGTTCATGCTTTCCCCTACCGGCATGAAAGCATCGCAGCCTACACAGAGTATAACGACCAGCTTTCGATCCAGTATATTACCTATGACATGGCTGACGAACGTACCCATGTGGCCTATGGCAAGAAGTGGATTCCTGTGCTGCTAGAGAAGACAGGCATTAACACACCTGCGGAGCAATTTATTGAGGAGACTGTGTCTCTATGGGAAGCCGAATATCGCTCGGGCACACTCCCCATCCACCAGCCACCCGCTGCGTCTAGACCAGAACCGAGCGTAGCCTAGCCAAGGCGATACAAATCCCACAGAATATATGGCTTGCCATCAGCGCTTTTTCGCTGGTTGGGTTTACAATGTGCACGTCGAATATGCGCGGCCAAACAGTAGGCCAGCGCGATACGAGAAGAGAGTGAGCGCAGGCGACACACGTCGTCACAGCATAATCATCCTCGTGCGCTTGATCTCATCATTCCTACCTATTTACTACTATCTTTACTTTACTACCATCGTACCTAGAGCTTCATCGGAGTCAATCATGCGTAAAAGCAAAATGTTGCAGAAGTTCCGCACTGGTGGCTTTGCTCGCGTCTGCGCGCTCGGTCACTTTCTCCCTTTCGATATTCGCTATGCCGCCGAATTCAAATATGATGGCATCTGGCTAGACCTTGAGCATCGCGCCATGGATGCGCGCGAGGTGCAAAGCCTGATTGCCTTCTGCAAATACAATGACATTGATTGTATGGTGCGCCCGCCAACGCGCGAGGCAACCCAGCTCTATCGTTACTTAGAAGATGGGGCAGCGGGTTTCCTTGTCCCCTTGGTCTCCGATGCCCAAACTGCCTATAACTTAGTGCAAGCGGTAAAGTATCCGCCATTGGGCAACCGGGGCATGGATGGCGCGGGCTTTGATGGCGATTATGGCATTAGCGTCTGGACACCCGACTCCACCTACAACGCCGACGCTAACCGCGAGACCTTTATCATTACACAAGTAGAGACGTTGCAAGCTGTCGCCAATGCCGAGGAGATTGCCTCGATTGAGGGGATCGATGGTCTCTTTATCGGCCCAGGCGACCTCAGCCTGCGTATTGCCAACACACCAGGCGGGACCGATATGACCATAGACCGCGCCATTGAAGTGGTGGCTGCTGCCGCGCAAAAGCACAACAAGGTGTGGGGTATCACCGCGGGCTCGGTAGCGGATATCGAACGCTTCCGCTCCTTGGGGGCCCAGATCGTACCGTGGGGTGGCGACTTTGCTCTCATGAATGTACTCAAGAATGCCAGCAAAGAGCTGGACACCATTCCTGGGGCCTAAATTCTCCGTATAGCCACGCTTTCAGAGAGATGCCTGCCCTTACAGGGGGGACCGGCATGACAGAGCAATATGTTTTGTCACCCTGGAAGGGTCTCTCTGCCTACGTTGGCCCAGAGAGATGCCTGCCCTTACAGGGGGGACCGACATGACAGACGCGCGGCTCTGTCACCCTGGAAGGGTCTCTCTGCTCTGCTGCGTTGCCCGGAAAGCTGAGGATCCCTACGGACATAACATGACAAGGCGTACACGCTTCTATAAACGAAAAACATCTTTGACAAATGTTCTAGAAACGACG
>CAMPHP010000590.1 GCA_946885925.1 uncultured Litorilinea sp. | reverse complement strand
GAGCAACGCGTCCGTCATGCCGGTCCCCCCTGTAAGGGTAGGCATCTCTCTGGGCAGCGCGGTTGAGCAGAGAGACCCCTGCGCGCCCTGGGGGCACCCGACAGGCTTACTGAATTTCCCGCAGCGGAAGATCGCTAGAGCACGATCCACAGAGCACGCGATCCAAAGAGTACGCGATCCAAGGTGGCAACTTAAGCTAACCTACAGCATCAGACTTACGCAACTAATGCGTTTTTCTTTACTGCTTGTTTCGGATAGGAGGGGTCTCTTTGGTGCATGTACACCAGAGAGACCCCTCCTTGTTTTTCCGAGTTTTCGCCAAGCCTCAGAGGGCTGCGCTGAGGATTTGGTAGAGTTCGTCATCACTTAGGGCGATGGGATTTCCCTTCATGCTGCTGGCCTGTTTGGATTTGGCAATGATAACGTCAAAATCCAAGGGAGTCACGCCAAAGGCACTGAGGGGTGCCACCTGAAGCGCGGTGCATAGGTTTTGGATCCATTTAACACCGTCGTGGATGGTTGCATTGGGATCGCTTGTCACCAACTGGGCAATGTGGTGAAAGCGGGCAAGGTAGGGTGAGCCTGGGGCGCGGGCCTTAAGGGCTGCCACATTCGCCGCTAGAACATGGGGCAAGAGAGTGGCGCAAGCAGTACCATGCGGAATGGGGAACATACCACCCAAAACACTCGCAAAACCGTGGACGGCACCCAACTTGGCATTGGCAAGCGCCATGCCGCCACACAAACTCGCCACAGCCATACCACTGCGTGCTATCCTGTCGCTGCCATCATAATAGGCAGGTAGTAGACTTTGAGCGGCAGCCTGGATGCCCTCGCGAGCAATGCCATCGGTGAGAGGGTTGGCCTGATTGGAGACATAGGGCTCAATACACTGGGTCAGCGCGTCCAAGCCAGTGGTAGCGGTGATGGCAGGTGGCATAGAATAGGTTAGTTCAGGATCGACCAGGGCCACGCGTGGCAGCATGGTCGGGCTACGCAGGCTCACCTTTACCTGTTGGTTGGGAACAGCAAGCACCGCATTACGTGTCACTTCTGCCCCTGTCCCCGCGGTGGTGGGTGCGGCGATGAGCGGCGCAGAAGGGATACGCAGGGATTGGCCGCGGCCCACCACTTCGAGATAATCTAGGGGATCACCCGGATTGGTCAAGAGGGCGGCAATGGCCTTGCCGGTGTCGATGACACTGCCCCCACCGATGGCGATGATGAGATCACAGCCAGCTTCACGCGCACGGTCTGTGCCTTTCATAACATCCTCTACCGTAGGTTCGCCGCTAACCGTGAAGGTCTCCTTCATAAAGCCCTGGCTGCGCCATTCGCCAAGTAGTGTTTGTGCGCGCGGGTTAGACCGCCCGGTGATAACGAATGCACACTGGCCTAGTTCTTTGGCAAGAGTGGCAATGCTGCTGGCTTTACCCTCGCCAAAGATGATTTGTTGTGCGGTGGCCAATTCAAAAGTCACTCCCATTGTCTAGTCCTCGTTGTCTATTCCCTCTCCACTATTCCCCGATTACCAATCTGCATCGGCTGGAAAGATATTTGTATACTGGATGCTTGTACGTGGTTCTGCCATCATGGGTGCAACGGTTTCGCGCCAGCGCAGATAGTGGGCGGTCTCTTTGTGTTGGGCGGGAGCTTCTGGTGTGCGATACACTTCGACTAGTACGAATCGCGTCGGGTCGTCTATTTGTTGAATGACATCAAAGCGGGCAATGCCACTTTCCTTGATGCTATTGGCCGCATTGTCGAGTGTGGCCGCCTTAAAGGCATCCACCTGGTCGGCTATGACATGGACAAAGACATGGACGATGTGCATGGATGTCTCCTTGTTATGGAAGTTATGCAAACGTCTGGGCTATGGAAACGTTTGGAAAAAGAGGGTTCGGTGAGTCTATGATACCCTATCTCGTTGGTACTGCCCATTGGCGTACTCTGGCGTTGACATGGCTGGCTCGAATGACCATAATGCCACTATGATAGAGAATTTGATAAGGGGAGTGACAGTGGCAGGCGCATTTAAGCACTTCGCCATGCAAGAGGCATGGGATCGCGCCAGTGCAACCTATTTGGAGCGGCGAGGTGATAGGGTAGATGCTGTCGCCTATGGCAATCTTGCGCCTACGGATCGAGAGTTGGGTTTGCTGGGAGAGTTGCGTGGGCTGCGGGTGCTTGATCTGGGGTGTGGGGGTGGACATAATGCAGTCGCCTGTGCGCTAGCAGGTGCTCAGGTGGTTGGGGTGGACTTAAGCAAGACGCAACTGCTGGCCGCGCAAGCACTGGCGGATGAACATGACGTGGTGGTGGCGTGGCATCATGCCGGCGGGCTGAGTTTGGAGGGTTTGGTCGGAGCGTCCTTTGATCTCGTCTTAGCGATTCAGGTGTTGCCCTATGTTGAAGAACCTGCCGCGCTGTTGCACGCGATTCGTGCGCTCGTCCGGCCTGGTGGAAGGCTGGTTGTGAGCATCGACCATCCCCTGCGTAACTGCTTTTTCGATGCAGAGATGGATGAGTTCACTCCTTATCCGGCACGAAGTTACTTTGACAATGAGCCGATCGAGTGGAGATTTGCGCCGGATGTTCCGATGGTGGCGCATCATCAGCCTTTGGGTCAGTGGGTTGAGTGGCTGCTGGAAGCGGGATGGCAGTTGCAGCGGCTGATAGAGGCTCCTGCGCCGCAGGCTGTGTGCGATGAACTTTGGCCGGAGGATTCGCCACTTTCGCCGTTGCGTATGATACCGCATACGGCGATCCTGGTGGCGCAAGTGCCGGCTTTATAACGGTATGACAATCGAACTACGATAGATGAGAGTGAGGATCGTGATGGGTATACCAGCGGAGGAAGAACTGCGCAGATATGCCGAAGTGTTGGTGAAACTTGGAGTGAACCTGCAACCGGGACAGAGTTTGCGCATCGGCGCGGAATTGGAACATGCGCCTTTTGTGAGGATTGTGACCGAGGAGGCGTATCGCCAGGGTGCGCCCTATGTACAGGTGGATTGGGCAGATACGCCACTGGCACGGGCGCGCATGCAGTATAGCAGTGCCGAGAACCTTAGCTACTTTCCCGAATATGAGGTGGCAAAAGCCCGCCAGATGGTGGATGAAGGGTGGGCACGACTGGCGTTGGTGGGCAATGAATTTCCAGATTTGCTCAAGGATGTAGATCCTGCTGCCATGCGAACGGTTGCGGTGACGCGGTCGCAAAAGCTTAAGTTTTATATGCAGGCAATGATGGCGAACCAGATGCAGTGGTGTGTTGCCGCAGTGCCCACCCAGGCGTGGGCTGCCAAAGTATATCCGAATCTGGCACCCGATGCGGCGTTGGCTGAACTGTGGACGCAGGTGCTGCGTATGGTTCGAGTAGACCAGCCTGATCCAGTCGAGGCGTGGACCAAGCACAATGTGACGCTCAAAGGTGTTGCTGACTTCCTGATGCGTAACAAGGTGCACACGTTACGCTTCATTGATACGAAAACCGGTCCCGATGGACTCCCGGCAACTGATCTGACCGTTGGCATGACGGATCGCCCGCAGTGGTTGGGTGCCGCTGCACAGCGACCGGATGGATTATCTTTTCTGCCCAACATGCCGACCGAGGAAGTCTTTAGCAC
>CAMPHP010000589.1 GCA_946885925.1 uncultured Litorilinea sp. | reverse complement strand
GATGCGGGCTCGGTGGTTCGGGGAAAGACCACGATTGTCGCCACGGCAGTGGCGTTGCCGGACAAGCCGTTTGCCCGTTACGAGTTGCATATGTCGCGCTCTGGCGTTGAAGATTGGTTGTGGCTTTATGATTCGCCGCACCCTGCATGGCAATCGCCTATCTATAAGTGGGATACCACACAAGTGCCGGATGGTTTGTACGATTTGCGACTGCGTGTAGTCTATAAAGACAGCAACTATGACGAGTTTTTCCTACGAAACTTGAGCGTGGCAAACCGCCACAAACCAAAATTGGCTTTTTCACCCCCTGCGGGGATTAGTTCTCCGCGCAATGGGGAGAGCATTAGCGGGGTGGTGGAGTTTAGGGGCACGGTTCCCGGTGAAGGTTTGCTGCGCTGGGAACTTGCGTGGTCACCGGGTGAAGCTGAACAGTGGCAATTGTTGGTGACGAGTGATAAGCCAGTGGACAAAGGGTTGCTTGCGCGCCTAGATTTAACCCAACTTCCCCCTGGACTCTATGATTTCCGGCTGCGGGTGGTGCGAGTTGATACAAATTATACGGACTACATCGTACGCGGTTTGCAGCTAGTAGGGCAATAGTCGGTTTTGGAGCCAACTTGGTCAGGCAAATGCATGCAAAATAACAAGGGCGCGTACCTCGCAATCGTTTTGTGCTGTATACTGATAGGAATAGACATTCACCCGTTAGTGGCTTACTAGCAGTTTGATTGATCTATCCCAATAACTACCTTGTAAGGGATTTGGCCTGCTTTTTTGGGTGACTGTATAATCAGTGAATTGTTTGTTCACCCCTAAAGTTATTGACCGCCCATTTTTGCAGGACTCAAAGGTTCAACCGACCGAATGTTGATGGAGGTAATAGTCACGATGTTGCATAAAAGACTTAGGCAGGTATTTACAGCGGGATTAGCCGCATTGATGCTGCTGTCTACGCTCACAGCCGTAACTAGTCCGATGCTTATGGCTGCACCTGTCGCTCAGACATTGGAGGCCGAAGAAGTCGCAGGTGTACTCACGGGTGGTCAGTTCGCCAAGATTTGGTTGGGCCTGACGCCCACCACTCGTGGTCAGAACATGACGATTACCACGGAGTGGGATCGCAGTTTCCCAGAATCATCCGGCTTGGGCTTCTATGTCTTGGATCAGGATGGCTTATCTAGTGTATTGAATGGTCAATCGACTGTACAAGAGGCCAATCTGTCAGCCGGGAGCAAGATTTCTCCCTCTGCGCCTGACAATCAGTTGGGTGCAGTTGTTCAGGCGACGGGTGGTGAATACACGATTGTGCTATTCAATGACTCTAGCACGGATGCTAGCTTCGTCCTGCGTGCCCAAAATGGCACAATTTCGGATGATGCCGGTCAGGTGCGCAACCTGCGCGCTGCGCCGACAAGCGCTGATGGCACGGATGTCAGTGCGGATGCATCTCAGACGACAACCGAGACTGTGACCACGACAACTACAACCGTGGCTACAGCAACTCCGGCTCCGGCGGTGACAGCAACACCTGCTACCACTGCAACGGAAGCCACGACTACAACTGAAGCCACAACTGCCACTGCGGCTACAACCGCAACCGAGGCCACAACGGTAACTGCGACAGCTCCGGCCCAGACGGGTGTGACTGCTACAGGTGGTGTGGTGCGGTCGCAAGACCTGCGTGGCGAACTGTTGGAGCAAAATGCTCAGCACTATTTTGAGCTAGAGCCAAGCGTTCCGGATGGACAGATTACGCTGGTTTTGAGCTTCGACCCACGAGACAATGGTGAACTGGCGCGGCGGCTGAATTTCTGGGTACTAGATGCTTCTGCCTTTAACCGCTTCCGTGATGCCAGCGCCAATGTGGTTCTGAGCGAGATTGCCATCGCCGCTGGTAGCAGCGCCCCAGGTTTGGAGGATAATCAGCGCCAAGCCAGGTTTACTGCTTCTGGCCTTGGCCCCTATACAGTCATTGTCTACAACAACTCCACTGTGCCAGGCTTCTATAACCTGCATGTAGATGGTGGTACCTTGGTAGACGATTCCAATCAGTCTCTCACTGCCCAGCAGTCAATTACAGGTACTGCAACCACCACGGGCACAACAACGATTACGGATGCCACGACTACGGCTACTAGCACAACTCCGGCTGCGGCGACAACACCTGCTGCCAGTGGTGGGCGTCAAGGCGAACCTGGTAGTGTCTATGTGGTGCAAGCTGGTGACACGCTGAGCTTGATTGCGCGTGACATCTACGGCGAAATTGGGCTGTGGGATGAAATCTGTGCCTATAACAATATAGCCGACTGTAACTCTGTTGAGGTAGGTCAAGAAATTCGCCTGCCAACCCAAGCGGAGATCAGTGCTGGCATTGCGGCTGCGGCAACCCCAGCAGCTACTGCTACACCCGCTGGTGTGACCGGTGCAGCAGCCGCCGCTGCCGCTGCCGCTACGGCGACAGAGGAGCCAGATAGCGGCTCGGCTGTGACGACGACAACAGGCGTTACCTCAACTGAAACAACCACCGACACTGAGGCAAGCTCGACCACTACTGCCTCTGGGGTGAACTTGGTGGAAGCGTTGGAGGCACAGGGTAGCTTTGGCACCTTGGTGCAGGCCCTCGAAGCTGCTGGTTTGACCACAGCTTTGGAAGGTAGCAGCGACTTCACGATTTTTGCACCGACCGATGCAGCATTTGCTAGCCTACCGGCAGGTGCGCTGGATCAGTTGTTAGCAAATCCGACTGGTCAGTTGACCCAAATCCTTCTGTTCCATGTGCTGCCGGGTAGGGTAGCGACAGCGGACATCGACAACGGCATGCAGGCGGTTACCCAACAAGGTAAGTCTGTGAACTTTGAGGTAGCTGGTGGCAGTGTCAAGGTCAACGGCGCAACAGTCGCTGGACCTGAAATTGAGGCGAGCAACGGCGTTATCCATGCGATTGATACCGTGATTCTCCCTCCGCCCGATGAGGCTGCACCTGCTGCGCCCGCTGCCACGACGACTCCAGAAGAAGAGTGATAACCGTAACTCTGTAACAGGATTACGTAGTTCAAGTAAGATGTGAATGTACTTTACCGGCGGATGGCAAAAGCTATCCGCCGGTTTTCTTCTTGCTGCTTTTCTGTTTGTTGCTTGTCTACTCTCGTACATATGTGCTAGACTTTCCCTATGCCAAACATGCGCCGCTCTTCCCCAACCAAACGGAGTAAATCCCCCAAACCTTCTGTAGGTGAAGATTATGGGGTTGATTTGGATGCTGATCTCTTTGATGATGCTGTTGATGTTGCTACTAAGGATGCTGCCACCAAGGAAGCGCCGGATGATGATAAGACAGTGGCAGAAAATAGTGATTTAGCACAGACCGATTTAGCCGAGTTTTTTGGCCCAACAGGTCCGCTATCCAAAGTGTTGGAGGGATATGAGTTGCGCCCGAGCCAACTCGAAATGGCTCAGGCGGTGAAGCGGGCATTGTTAAACCCCAGCGTGGCATTGATTGAAGCACCCACAGGCACGGGAAAGTCGATTGCCTATCTGTTACCCGCGATTCTAAGCGGCAAGACGGTGGTGGTGGCAACGGCGAATAAATCGCTACAGAATCAGCTTTATACAAAAGATATCCCTTTCCTGCGC
>CAMPHP010000588.1 GCA_946885925.1 uncultured Litorilinea sp. | reverse complement strand
GTGCAGACGGTAGAAGCTTCACTGCCGACCGAGCCTGTAATGCGCGGCGGCGCAGTGCCCGTGACGATCCGCTGGCAGCGGCAGCCAGGCGGTGAGGTGACAAGACCGTTAAAGCCGCGGGTGGCATTGTATAACCAGGAAGGATCGCGCATTGTACAGAGCGATGAGCGGCTGCTCAATGATCGTCATTTGCTCCCTGCGGAATGGTCGCCTGAAGATCGCCCCTTGAATGTGTACCTGCTCGATGTGCCAGAGGATTTGGCAAGCGGTCAATATACAATCGGGCTGTTGGTCTATGATGCAGATACTACGGAGCCATTGGGCGTGGTAGATAGCGCGGGCAACCCGGCAGGGATTGAGGCGACCATCGGCGTGGTTGAGGTCATAGAGAGCGAACCATAGGGATTTTCATGAACATAGCATCAGCGACCGCCGACAGCCCATCGACGCAGAACGCGACCGAACTAGAACTGAAGACCATCATGGCACAGTTGCCACTGCCTTATTTAGAAGCGGAAGTGTCGCCTCGCCCAGATGGCTTTATCCCGATCTATGAACCCTGGCTAGGGCAACGTGAGGAAGAACTTGTCCTCGAAACGGTACGTTCGACCTGGATTAGCAGTGCAGGCAAATACATTAAGCAGTTTGAGGAGGAGTTTGCTGCTTATTGTGGTGCTGCGTATGGCATTGCCACGAGCAACGGCACAACCTCACTGCATTTAGCAGCCCACGCGTTGGGGATTGGCGAAGGCGATGAGGTAATCGTTCCATCACTTACTTTTGTGGCGTGTGCCAATGCCATAACGTACACGGGGGCACGTCCTGTTTTTGCCGACGTAGATCCGGTAACGTGGACGATCTCGCCTGAGTCGGTTATGACACTAATTACGCCACGCACCAAGGCAATTATGCCTGTTCATCTCTATGGGCAAATGGCTCCGATGGTTGAATTGATGGCGTTGGCTGAAGCACACAATCTTTGGGTGATTGAAGATGCCGCCGAAGCGCATGGCGCTGCCATTGGTAACCGGCGTGCCGGAGCTTGGGGGACGATTGGTTCCTTTAGCTTTTTTGCCAATAAAATTATTACCACAGGCGAAGGCGGAATGCTGATTACGGATGATGCGGAATTGGCGGCGCGCTGCCGTCTGCTGCGCGATCATGGGATGCCGCCCGATCGACGCTACTGGCATGACGAGGTAGGCTTTAACTACCGCCTCACCAACATGCAGGCCGCGGTGGGCGTGGCGCAGATGACACGTATTGATGAGGTGATCCGGCGCAAACGAGAGATCGCACTTCAATATGCGCGCGAGTTGAAGGATGTGCCAGGGATCACGATGAATGTCGAACGACCAGGGAGCACTTCGGTCTTTTGGATGGTCTCTGCATTGATTGATCCTCCCTATGCGTTGAGTCGTGATGAACTGGTGGTGGCGCTGCGTAAGGAAGGGATTGACAGCCGCCCATTCTTTCACCCGATGGACACGCTGCCGCCTTATCGTACCAGCGAACCTTGTCCCACTGCATTGAGCCTGAGCCGCCGCGGGATCAATTTACCGAGTTCACCTATGTTGACCACAGCGCAAGTAAGCCGCATTTGTGCCATCCTACGTCGTCTTTCAACCCATGAGTGAATCCACGCCACAGCCTATGGCTGATCCCTTGCGCATACCGGATAGCGCACTCACACCAGCCACATTGCCCGAATCCACCCAGCCCGAATCCATCCAGCCGGTGGTATCGGTCATACTGCCGACCTACAACGAGCGCGACAATATCATTGACTTGGTTGAAGCAATTGTGTGTGAACTTGAGCCAATAGGTGCCCGCTATGAGGTGCTGGTCGTGGATGACAATAGCCCTGATGGCACGGCGCAACTGGTGTGTGATCGCTTTAGCCTTGTGACGGTTGGCGATAACGAGTGGCGCGGCGCACTTAGGTCGGCGGGTCATGTGCGCGTAGTCTTGCGTACCAAAGACAAGGGGCTGGCAAAGTCGATCCGGCATGGGCTGGAGGTTGCCGAGGGGCGAACGCTGGTCGTCATGGACACCGACTTTAACCATGACCCTGCTATGATTCCGCAGATGGTCGATTTGTTGCGCTATTATGACCTGGTGATCGGGAGCCGGTTTGTCATGCGCGGCGGGATGGAAGATACGCTGCGCTACCGGCTTAGTTTTGCCTACAACATTTTCATTCGCGGGCTCTTTTTGACGCAGATCCAGGATAACTTAAGCGGCTTTTTTGCTGTGCGACAAGAACGGCTTTTCCAACTTGCGCCCATCTTTGACAAAATCTTCTATGGCTATGGCGACTATTTTATTCGCCTGCTCTTGGTGGCGTGGCGAAAGGATTGGAAGATTTTGGAGGTGCCAGTCTTTTACATCTTGCGACGGCATGGCGATAGCAAGACGGGCTTCTGGCGCATTTTTCGTGACTACACATCCGCAGTGTTGAGACTGCGGATTCTAGGATTATAAGTTTCTATGTACGCTTCGTTGCAATCGGCGCGTCTGGCACGCGCAGCGCGTATCTATGGAATGGTGTTAGTCTTTGGTTTGCTGGTGGCGATCTATACGATGAGCCATTCCAGCAAATTTCATATTGTGGATGAAGTAAGCCTCTTTGCTGTGACTGAATCGTTGGGCTTGCGCGGCGAAGTTAATACCAACGCCATTGCGTGGACACAATGGACAAATACCCCTGGCGAAGTGTTGGGAGAATTTGGGCCAGATGGCTCGGTGTATAGTAAGAAAGGCCCTGCGCCCGCCGTGCTGGCGCTGCCCTGGTTTTTGTTGCTGCGAACGCTCGCGCAGGCAGATGTCGGATTGGGGCTGTTGCAAGGAACGCTGTTGTGGAATGGTTTTGTAACAGCGGCAACAGCACTGCTCTTGTGGCTGACCGCATTGCACTTGGGCTATGGCGAACGAGTGGGCGCGGCCTTGGCATTGCTCTATGGGCTAGGGACAATTGCTTGGCCCTATGCCAATCAGTTTTTTGGTGAGCCTCTTAGTGCATTCAGCCTATTACTTTGCTTCTATGCGTTGACGCTGTGGCTGAATGGACGACCGCAGATATGGGCCTTAATCGCCGGAATAGCGGCAGGCGTCGCCGTGTGCACCGTAACCGCACATGCGCCCTTGATCGTCATCTTGGCAATTTATGGTCTGGGTACACCGTGGCTGCAACAGTGGCGGGCGCGGCATAGTGGACAAACTGATGTGGAGCCGGTTGACCGCATAGAGTGGGGTGTGGCGTTGGGATTGTTTGTTACTCCACTGCTATTCGCAGGTGGGTTGCTGCTTTGGTATAACCAGGCCCGTTTCGGCAACGCTTTTGACACTGGCTATCATTTTGATGCGGGGGAAGGGTTTACTGCGCCGGTTTGGCAAGGTTTGTGGGGACTGCTTATCAGCCCCTATCGGGGTGTCTTTTGGTTTACCCCACTCTTTATTGCCAGTATGGCGGCATTTCCGAGTTTTCTCCGTCGTCACCCGCACCAAGCATTTGCAACCGCATCCGTAAGTTTGGTCCTCGTGTTGGAATATAGTATGTGGGGGATGTGGTGGGGGGGCATTGCCTGGGGGCCGCGCTTCTTGGTGCCGCTGGCCCCATTTTGGGTGTTGTGGTT
>CAMPHP010000587.1 GCA_946885925.1 uncultured Litorilinea sp. | reverse complement strand
GGGTGATCCAATCGGCACTTAGCGCATCGAGCATGGGTGCAACCTCTAGTTCGCTCATGAGGGCTGGCGCTGCATCAACCACTGTATAGATTGCGCCACCTTGCGCCAGAATTGCATTGGCATCGCGACTGTTCACCGTTTTGAGATCAGGGCGGATACCCCAAATTTCGGTTAGGTAGCTGATCGCCAGCGCGTCATCGACTGCTGCAAAGAGTCTGGCGTCAGGGGGCAGAGGTTGATCGAGGAGGATGGCTGCTCGATCAAAGGCGGTGTCCTCCACACGATGGTGGCTGTCGGCACGGGGGAGTGACTGGTCGGCACGCCACACAATCGCAAGAAGTAGCGCCAGCAAGACGAGCACGCTTCGAACATGAGTTGTCCCTGAAGTGCGTGCGTGCCACCAACGATAGAACGGGACGAGGCCTAATAGAATGAGTGGATAGGCTGGCAACACGACCTGAAACCAGTTGCCAAAGCGGTAGGCCCAGCAAAAGATAGCGTAGATGAGTAAGGTGCCATAGAGCAATAGGGCGTGGTGACGAGGCAGGCGGGCAATTCCGATTAAGCCGAGCAGCAAGAGAGGGAGTGAAAGTTCTTGCCAGGCGTATTCGGGAAAACCGTTGCCAAAGAAGGTCCGACCTGGCTCAAAGGCCCATCCTAGTTCTTCGCGACCTTGCGCTGTGCTGACAAATGCCCAAAACCATTGCTGTGACGTTGTCCAATCGCCATTTCCCCACCATTGGGGATTGAGTGCGCCCCGTATGTAGATATAGACGTAGCTGATCAAGGGCAGGGCTGCTGCCATCACGGAGATGAAAATGGCGCGGGCGCTGCGCAGCAACCAGGGCGCACGCCACAAGACGACAGCAACCAGAGGCAGGACGATAAAGGCTACTGTGAGCATATGTGCGAGGGAGATGCCGCAGAGGAAGGCAAGCCAATAGAGACGGTTGAGGCGCGCAGGTTCTTCATCCCAGCGCAGGTACAGGTAGACGATGGCAAGGGTCTGGGCAACGGCACTGCTATATTGCTCGGTCGTGGTGGCGTAATACCAAAAGAAATAGGTGAGGCCAAAAAAGGTGGTCAGGAGCAAGCAAAAGCCACTGTCAAGCCATTGCCGGCGGCTGGACCCCATGAGATGGCCGAGGATGCGATAGAGAAGCCAGAGCGCGAGCAATGCCCACACTGTGCTGTAACTGCTGAGAATGGGTACTGGATTGGGCAGCGGCTGGCCTAGGGATGCGAGTACTGCACGCAAGCCGTGGAACCAAAGCCAGCCACCCATTGTATAGAGAGGATAGCCTGGGGCGTTGCCTGGGCGAGCTTGGACTTGCGCGTATTGATGGGTGATGAGGTCGCCGCCATGCAGCTCATAGGGTTGGAGACCTGTGTCAAGGGTGAGCAGATAGAGTATGAGAAAGCCAGCAATCAGTAAGAGCGCGCCGAGGCGATAGGCGCGCGTATTAACGAGTGCTGTTGCTGTGACATCTGTTCCTGTCATTGTTTCTGCCATCGGGCGCGATAGGGATGTGAATGCGGAAGTGGGCGTTGTGGACATGTGCAAGGCTGAGTTGTAAGGATCTAGGCGGACGTAATATCGATTTGTGCCTTCTCCAAGGTATCTTGGACAATATGCAGCAACTTGCGGCGAGCTTCTACGCCTTGGGAGAAACGCGCTTTGGCGAAGACGGTTAGACCTACGCGTGTACCTAATGTGCCATCCTCACTGAGGATCTTGGGTGGCTCAATCAGTTCAGGTATTTCCCGGGAGAGGGCAGGAGCGAGTGTTTCCAACAGCGCCATTGCTTCTTCTAGCTGATTGCTGGGAACGGCGACTCGGATAGTGGCAATGCTAAATTCACCACGGCCAAAGTTGCGTACAACTCGCACTTCGCCGTTTGGGATGATATAAAGTTCGCCAGTTGGGGAGCGCAGCACGGTGGTTCGCAGATTTACGTCGATCACGGTGCCTTCAATGCCGAAAATCTCTACTTTTTCGCTGACGTTGTATTGGTCTTCAAAAATGAAGACGATACCGCTGAGATAGTCGCTGACAATTGGGCGAGCAGCCAAGCCAAAGGCCGCGCTGAAAAGACCCAGGAAGGTAAGAAGGCCAGCAGAGCTGACAAAGAGCGATAGGATAAAAATGCCACATATTAACCAGATAATGGCGCGTGTGAGATGGCTCGACAAACTTTTGAGGGTGGCGCGGCGGCGTTCGCTTAGTCCTGCGGATGTGCGCGCGTCTGCTGCGGAGACGGCGGCTGAGCTAACCAATGGGGGCACAATTGTGGCGGCGATGATACCGATGATGAGATAGCCGATGGCGACTATGCCATCGTTAAACCAATCGAAGTTAAACCAATTGAACATTACATATTCATTCCCATCTTGTAACAATTGTGCAAGTTTGCCACAGCTAGGCCGGAACCCTATAATAGCGCACAATTAATCGCACGCTATTGATTATACTTGTTGATTGTGCAGTTGGTATTACACAAGAGATTTTATGTAACTGATTGCACCGAGTGTGTGACCAGGTGTGTGTGACCAGGTGTGTGTGACCAGGTGTGTGACCGGATGCGTGACTGGGCAACCTGGGTACTGGCACGGTGTTCGTCGGGAATCACCGGCCATGAAAGAGTGGGCGTAAGCCTGAATCGAATTGTAAGATGTATCATCGTAACCTGCGGGATCAATCATTTCTTGGGGAAGGTAGCAGCCAGGGTGTTTCCAAGCGCCCGCTCATTGGGGTGCCTACTGGACGTGAGAAATCTCAAAGATTTTTTGGCCTGGCCTTGTATATTATGAACCAGACCTATGTACGGACGCTTGAGAATTTGGGGGCATTGCCTGTACTCATTCCGTTGCAGATGAGCGAGGCTACATTGCAAGGGATTTTCTCCAGGCTGGATGGCTTGCTATTGCCTGGCGGCGAGGATTTAGACCCTAGCACTTATGGCGCAGAACGACACCCGCAGTTGGGTGCGACCGACAAAGAGCGTGACCGTACAGAATTGCTTTTGACTGAGTGGGCGTTGGCAGAAGGGATGCCAGTGTTTGGTGTCTGTCGTGGCATCCAGGTGATTAATGTGGCCTGTGGCGGCACGCTCTATCAAGACCTGCATAGTGAGCGTCCTGATTTTGCCAAGCATGATTACTTCCCACCCAATTATGAACGCTTTCGTGTCTCGCATGGGATCCATGTAGAGACGGATAGCCGCTTGGCCCATGCTTTGGGTTCGGTTCACGAAGTGAATTCTATGCATCACCAGGGCATTAACCAGTTGGGGAATGGATTGCGGGCTGTGGCTACGGCAGAGGATGGGCTGGTGGAAGCCGTCGAGGTGCCTGAATTGCCTTTTATAGTGGGGGTTCAATGGCATCCTGAAGAACTGGCAAAGACAGACCAACATAGCTGTAGTCTATTTTACGATTTCGTCCGCGCATCTGCTGGCGAATGGCGTCGTGATGTGCCGGATGGTTGGAAAGAACGTTTTCTTGCCATCCAACAACAAGCGCGGGCATCACAGGCCGTTAATGGCCCTGACGGGGTTCATGAGAACCGTGTGGTAACCTGTTCGTAGGTAATATCGAGTGCCTTTCAGGTTGGAGCATAGGTCGAAGTGCCAGCAT
>CAMPHP010000586.1 GCA_946885925.1 uncultured Litorilinea sp. | reverse complement strand
ACCCGATTGATGAAATCACGAAAGTCTTTGCGCCATTGCATCACATTTCTCCTTTGCCCATTGTATATATCCGAATACGGTCTTATTGGAAAAGATTACCTGGATAACGCCAATCAGGATGATCATGCCTACCATGCTGGCAGCAATTGAATGTGAATCAAGCAAAGATGATGTTCGTGGATGGGGGCAATGTCGGGTTATCAAGGTCAGGTTATCAAGGTCAGGCGGTCAGAGCTATTGTCCTTGCCTGTATAAAGTTTGTCAAGTGTCTTGAAAAGACGCACTGCAACCGGATCGATTGTGGATGGGATAGGTAGGGCAGAGTGATATGCGTGCAGTAGGAAGCAGTCTGCCGCGAGTAGATGCCGCGGCCAAAGTAGCAGGTACAGCGCGCTTTCCGGGCGACATTGATATTCCGGGCCAAGCATGGTTAAAGGTCGTCTTTGCGGGGTTTGTCCACGGGCGCATCAAAGCGGTAGAGACCGCCGCTGCCGAAGCAGCGCCGGGAGTCATTGCTGTTCTCACCGCCAAAGATGTGCCGGTCAACGAATATGGATTGATCATGCCCGACCAGCCGGTGCTTTGTGGCGTGGGCAGCACCCCACAAGCGCAACGGGTACGCTGGGAAGCGGATCACGTGGCCGTTGTCGTGGCAGAAACCCAAGCCCAAGCCGAAGCTGCTGCCAAACTGGTACGGGTGGACTATGAGCCATTGCCCGTCGTCACCGACCCGATTGCCGCCATGCAACCCGATGCCCCCATCCTTCATCCCTACGAGTTCCGCTTTCCCTATGGCGAGCGCAAGCTCGACTCGAATGTGCTGCACAGCTATACGCTGCAACGTGGCGATATAGAAGAAGGCATTGCCCAAGCTGACGTTGTGGTCGAAGCAACCTACCGCACCCAAGCCCAGGAACATGCCTATCTGCAACCCGAAGCCGGGTTGGCCTTCCTCCGCCCCGATGGTCGTGTCGAGGTGATCTGTGCAGGGCAGTGGATGCACGAAGAACGCGAGCAAATCGCCCACGCGCTCGGCCTGCCCGATGACCAAGTAGTTGTGCGCCATCCCGCCATTGGTGGAGCCTTTGGCGGGCGCGAGGATATTTCCGTGCAAATTGTCTTGGCGCTGGCTGCGATCAAGACCGGCCGCCCCGTCAAAATTGTCTGGAGTCGCGAAGAGAGCATCATAGGCCATCACAAACGCCACCCCTATATTCTCAAGGCAAAATGGGGTGCAACACGCGAAGGCAAAATTGTCTTTGCTCAGATGGATGTGACAAGCGATGCCGGGGCCTATGCCTACACCAGCACCAAAGTTTTGGGCAATGCGCTCATGGCCTGTCTAGGCCCCTATGACATTCCCAATGTGCATGTCAACGCCCGTACTGTCTATACCAACAACTGCCCCAGCGGTGCATTCCGCGGCTTTGGCGGTCCACAGGGCCATTTTGCAGCTGAGAGCCAAGTTAACAAGCTAGCCACTGCTTTAGGGATACACCCGGTTACTCTACGTTTACGCAACATCTGGCGCGAGGGGACAATTTTGCCCACGCACTCCGTAGTACCCGCGGGTGTAACCATTGCAGCAGTCCTAGAGGAAGCCGCGCGGCGGGGAGGCTGGCACGCTGCCGAGGCTGGTAGCTGGCAGTTAAAACAGCCCGCGGCAATCCCTTCGTCCGCGAGCACAACGCCAAGCAATGGCGCTCGCTTGGGTAATTCGCTGGATGAGTCACGTCGCCGCGTGGCACGTGGCAAGGGAATTGCCTGCTGCTTTAAGAATGTGGGTTATAGCTCAGGTGCGCCCGAATCCGCCGCAGCCTGGATAGAACTCTATGGGCAAGGGACAATTGAACGTGCCGTAGTGGGCTGCGTGGGGGCGGATGTAGGCCAAGGCGCGCATACGGCCTTTCTACAGATTGCCGCCGAGGTGCTGCAACTCGGCCCCTCCCAAATTGAACTTCAAACCGACAACACAGACATCGCTGGCTCCAGTGGTTCAGCCTCCGCCAGCCGCATGACCTTTATGGCGGGCAATGCCATTAAGGGAGCGGCAGAAAAAGCGCTAGCCGAATGGGAAGAGGAAGAACGCCCTGCGCGCGCTGAGTATGTCTATCACCCGCGCACCACAACACCCTATGCGCTCGGAACGGGTGAGGCTGATCCCAACATCACTCACGGCTACTGTGCACAGATGGCTGAGGTCGAAGTGGATTTAGATACGGGCCATGTAACCGTCGTGCGCCTGGTCAGTGTCAACGATGTAGGGAAGGCAGTCAACCCGCAACAGGTGGAAGGGCAAATTGAAGGGGCAGTGGCTCAATCCGTGGGCTGGACATTGATGGAACACTTTATCCAGAAGGAGGGCAAGACCCTCACCCCCCATCTGAGCAACTATCTAATCCCAGGCGTGCTTGATGTTGTGCAGGAGATTGAACCCGTAATCCTGGAATATCCCGATCCACAAGGGCCACTTGGCATACGCGGGATGGCCGAGATGCCCTTTATCCCCACAGCACCCGCCATCGCCGCAGCCATCCACAACGCCACAGGAGTTTGGCTGGATGAATTGCCTTTCACGCCCCCGCGAGTCTGGGCGGCACTTCATGGCAAGCAATAATCGTTGGCGTCATACATCGGCTAAATAGCGTTCCCTATCTCTGCGCGCAGCGTGTCCAAAAACATCTGGCTTGCTGGCGATAGATAGCCACCGCGCCGCAAAACCAGCCCCACCGCACGCATAGGCAGCCACGGCACAGAAATTGCATGAAGCCGTCCCGCCTGCACCTCCGCCTTGACCGCTACCTTAGGCACAATCGAGATACCCAGGTCGATCTCCACATAGCGCTTAATGACCTCAATACTCCCCAAATCTGTCACCTGGGGTGAGATCTCTTTCTCAATGAATAGCTGGTTGAGCAATTTGCGGCTGGTACTCCCCTCTTCCAAGAGCAGCAATGGGTATTCGCCCAGCACGGCTGGCTCTACCTCGTTTTGCTGCTCACGGTTATGCGGCAAAGTACGATGAGCCAAAGGGTGATCGGGATGGCAAATAACCACATCTTCACGCCACGCTAACCGCTCTGTTTCCAGGTGGGGATCGACCAGAGGTAGCGTAATAATACCGAAATCCACCAGCCCCTCCT
Source organism: uncultured Litorilinea sp. (assembly GCA_946885925.1). The sequence continues at coordinate 495 of CAMPHP010000586.1, read as the reverse complement.
TCAACAACTCAGCCACCTCATTCGAAGGTTTGTTGGTGAGGTGAATCTCGATAGTGGGATAACATTGCCGGAATGTTTGGATCAGGGAGGGCAGCACATAAAGACAGGTGGTATCACTTGTTCCAATCTGCACCCGTCCTGCCTGCACCCCTTGATGTGCTGCAACGTCCTGGTGGATCTGCTCGACCAAACCCAGGATCTGCTCTGCCCGCTCCAGCACCATGCGCCCTACTTCGGTCAGATAGATTGAACGGTTGCGACGTTCAAAGAGGGGCGCGCCGAGTTCTGCCTCAAGTGCCTTTACCTGCAAGCTCAACGCGGGCTGCGTCAGATAGAGCTTCTCCGCAGCACGGGTAAAGCTCCCCTCCTGTGCCACGTACATAAAACCTTGTAGCTGGTTGAATTCCATCTCATGTTCCACACATCCATAAATCATATTTATGTTTTGCATAAATATGATTATATTGATTTATTTGTCACGCCCCTATACTATAA